>NZ_JALAAI010000082.1:0-18820 GCF_052785085.1 Candidatus Electrothrix sp. | reverse complement strand
TATCGTTGAAATATTCTGTAACCGAAGAATCGCTTCCCCGGGTCTCGGTAATCCGCAGCCGCTCGCTCACTGTCGGCAGCATATCCGGATTTTCAATCTGAAAGGCGACAAAGGGAACTGCGCCGGGATTTAGGTGTACCCGTTCTCATTACACTCAAGCACAGATCTACTCAACCTTTTTTTTAGCTCTTAATAATATCAGAGAGGCTGACGGTGCAGAAGCATGTAGTAAACAGGGGTCAGATCAATAGGCGGCAGAATAGACGTCTTATTGAGAAAGAAATTTATCCCTGAAGTTGTGTGATCCTCATCCACTTGAACAGAATCCGCATCCGTGCAATCAGGTGAAAGAATACCAGATGCGGTTCTCCAGCCGACAAGTTCACTACTGTGATTGAGTAAAGCCAAGAAATAGTCGCCCGCAGGCAGGACTGGCGAAGTATATTGCCCCGAAACCACTGTGACTTCTGGTTCATCTCCCGCAACAACACAGCTCTGCTGAAAACGGACATAGTAGATATCGTCAACCGGTCTTTGACCATCTGCTTGAAAAACAGTGCCGCTGATATTTCCTCCTGTACCGAGCTGAAAATTCCGTTGGTCGAACAACTGCTTAGGCTCGTCAGAGGTTACTATTAATCTTTCTACCAACAGGCAGTCCGGGCTACTGTCTGTATTTATTCCGGTAAGCCATTCATTATTCACATCGGAAGAACTCATTATACTTGAAGCAAACAAGCTATACTCTCCCGGTGGCAACCCCGCAACAGTATAGGTACCGTCCTCCCTCACATCAGCAGTGAACATAGAGCTTGTAAAATCACAGGGATCTTGATTGGTATCTGGTTTATTGATGATTAAACCAACTCTCAGTTCATCAACAGATATATCTGAGCTATAATAAACCGTTCCCTGGACGGTAGCACCGGAATCCAACTGAAAATCAATGTCGTTAACCTGAGAACCTGAAGATGAAATATCTACAGATTCTACAATATCACATTGACTGACACTGGTTATCCCTCCACTCCATTCAGGGATATAGTTTGTTGCAACAGCCCCTCTTGCTGCGACAAAATAAGACCCTGGAGAGAGACCAGATATAGAATAACTACCGTCCGCAGAAATAGTGATGACAGGATAAAAAGGAGTAGAGATGGCACAAATATAATTACTAAAGATACAATCACATGCTTCCTCTTGACTTTGATAAACAGCAAGGTAAACCTTGTCCAGCTCCTCAGCTGTTAATGTTCCACCATCTCCATTACGGATGATTCCGTTGATTGTTGAGGCCTGTTCCAGTTCAAAATCAACTTGAATACTTTGCTCTTCTTCAGTTACCTGTATCTCTTTTCTCTGGTATTCATAAGGTGTGTCCTCCCAGTTAGCCGGTGCAGCAATACGATATTCACCAAGAGCGAGGTCAGAGAACATGTACGTTCCATCAACTGCTGTTACCGTTGAAGCAGATGCCAGACTACATCCGACTCCCAAATAGCTGGAGGAGCATTTCTTCATACCTACAGTTATATTCGCAACCGGCCCGTTACTATCCGTAACAGTACCATGTATAGTTGCCGATCGAGCCGAAACAAACATTCCAAAAGTACACAGTATGAAAGCAGAAAAAAATATCAACACATATTTTTGAATAGTCATCTCATTCCTCTTTGACGATCAATGATGCCTGAAAATCCCTTCGAAAAAAACCCTGTTAACCAAACAGAGAACGCCTGCGTCAGACCAAGCAAGCGCCTGAGATCATACGTGTAATCAAAAACATTCCCTGTCGATTCCTGAGCCTGCTCAAGGTATCCAAAGGTGGTGTAATCATAATAAACAGTCTTCGAGAAAACAGCAGAAGGGAGAGTGAAAAGCAATAGCCAGGTAACTGTTGCTATTTTCAAGACGTATAACAGGTGGGGCACGTTTCGAGCTGTCATTGGAGAATAAGAGGTTGTATTCTTCTTCAGTTGAGGAGACATTGTCAGGCGATATCGGCAAACACTACCAACATACTTCCTGATAAGTCAATAAAAATATAATAACTATCAGTTTTGGTTTGAGGTGGATGTAGAAATTTCCCTGTGCCGCAAGGAAATTCGTGAATATTTTTTTAAACATAACTTTCTGTGGTTACGCCAACCCCATCCAACTCATCAAAGATCATTTGCGCTGTAACCGACCGAGGTACGGCGGCCTATGTTGTCGTAGACATTAACCATACTGAGAAACAACGCTTAACAGAGAAAAAATATAACATTATTATTTCGGGTAAGGTACAGTATGCAAACCAATTGCAGCCCCAAAAAAATACTTCGGCATAGTTACACCTGGTAAACACAATAAGAACAAGCTCTACGCTGACGTTCAGTTCTTGTTGTCCTGACTCGAAGAACGAGAGAAAAATAAGCGTTCCATGCCTTTTTCAGCAATCATCGGTCAAACAAAAGCAATTAAGCTGCTCACCCGCGCCCTTAACAGCAATCGACTGGCACATGGTTATCTCCTGGTCGGCCCTGAAGGGGTGGGCAAAAGCACAACAGCCCACGCCTTAGCTGCCAGCCTTTTTTGCCAGACAACAGCAACTGGTTCTCCCTGCGGTTATTGCAGCGCTTGCATTAAATTCGCTTCAGGAAATCACCCTGATTTTCTGACCATCCAACCTGAAGGAGCTGGAATTAAAATCCAGCAAATCCGTGAACTGAAAAAAGGTCTCTCTTTTCCTCCTTTTGAAGCAGATATGCGGATTATTCTCGTTAAAGATGCGCAAACTATGGGCCGGGAAGCCGGAAACAGTCTTCTCAAAATTCTGGAAGAACCACCTCCCAATAACCTTCTGCTCCTGGTAGCCACAGATTCTGAGCCCCTTCTGGACACCATTGTCTCCAGATGCCAGGTTATTCCCTTTCAGCCTCTGCCTCCAGAACAAGCAATTCCAATCATTCAGGGGAACCATCCAGAGTTCAGCGCAGATGAAGTTGAAGCCATGGCCAAATTGACCGGCGGATGTCCGGGTCAGGCAGGAACCGTATATAATGACGAGGTGCTCCATTTTCATAACAAATGCACCCAAGCCTTGATAGCAGAGTATGCAAGCCAAGCTGAAGCCTTTGAGGAGGCTCTGTATCTTGCCGCTCGCCTTGCAGAACTCAAAGAGGGATTACATCAAATCCTTGATCTTCTTGCTCTCTCTTTTAAAGAAGATATGATTTCTTTGCTCTGTAAAGAAAAACCGTCTTTCTCCGGGAACATTTCAGAGAAAAGAGAAGGCTGGAATTTACAACGTCTTTCTGCTATGGTTGAGGCTATTGACCTTGCTCGTCGTCAACTGGCGAGAAACTGTAACCGGGCCTTGGTGTGCGAGGTGCTTCTGCTGGAACTCTTTGCTTAAACACGCTGCACAGGGAAGGAGCCTTCTCGTCGCCCGCCATTGCTCTCCTTATTCTCAACAAGTCTGCCGGGACACCACCGGTGCATCATATATGACTGAAACAAAAGAATCACAAGCTGTTGATCCACTTTTTCGCCAAAAGACAGGTCCCGGCCATCCTGAAGAAACAAGATATTACCGTATTCGCTTTCGTGAGCAAGGCCAAGAGTACACGGCTCGAAGTACTGAACCCAACCTGGTGAGAGGTGATATTGTCATGATAGAGGCAGAACATTGCCCTGAGCCGGTAACAGTGATCAACAGAACATCAGGCCCTACAGAACCAGATGTCAAGCGAGGTTGTTCCTATACCATCCTTCGCCGTGCAAATACCGAGGAAAAGAAAAAATACGAGTACCTGCCAACCTTAGAAAAACGAGCTACTGCTTTTTGCCGGGAATGTATAAAAAAACATTCACTCTCCATGCATCTGGTCCGTGCAGAACGCTTTTTTAACGGTTCCAAAATAATTTTTTATTTTACCGCAGAAAACCGGGTAGATTTTCGAGAGCTGGTCAAAGACCTGGTCCAGGAATTTCGCACCAGGGTTGAAATGCGTCAAATCGGTGTTCGACACGAAACCAAAATGACAGGCGGGATCGGAGCCTGCGGACGAGAACTCTGCTGCACTTCCTTCTTGCGCAAATTCGACTCAGTTTCCATTAAAATGGCAAAGACGCAGGATCTCCCCCTGAATCCAGCCAAGATTTCCGGTGTCTGTAATCGTCTGCTCTGCTGCCTGACCTATGAGTATGATAATTACAGAAACATTAAGCGGGAAATGCCCCGTGTTGGTCGCCTGCTCAAGTATGAGGGGACTGTTTACAGGGTGGTTCGTATCTTTGCCCTGCAAGGGACTGTGCTGGGGGTCTCGCGCGAGGAAGGCGAGCTGCTCATGACCGAAGAGCAATGGCGGGCAGCAACACCTGTCAGTCGGCAGGGGCCGAAAAAAGGCGGTAAGGCAAAGGGGGGTAAAAAAGGTGGGCAGCGGAAGAAAGGAAAAAAAGGCGAGTCTTCGGATTAAATTACATGAACTTGCGGAATACAGGAATCAGCTTGATGGGGGATTTGATCAATGATTACAACCGATGCAGATAAGATATTGAGCACTGCGCTCAAGCAAACCGAGACTGAACGGGCACGCATTGCAGAGGCACTGATCGCCAGTCTTGATGCCCCGGCAGATAGAGAGATTGAGCGCGCCTGGCAGCTCGAAATAGACCACCGACTCCGCGAAATTGATTCCGGTGTCGTTAAGTGCATCCCGTGGGAAGAAGTCAGGGATCGACTCTACCGAAACGCTAATGTACAGCGTTGACGTACATCCCGATGTGTATGCTGAGTTGGAACATTCCCGTGCATGGTACGAAAAACGGGCAAACAACCTCGGTACAGAATTCCTCATTGAGGTTGATCAAGCCATTGAGACAATACGGGAATCGCCCAGTACCTGGCCTTTAATAGACGAAAATCGCAGTATCAGACGATACTTCGTTCACCGCTTTCCATACGGTGTGATCTATCGGACCAGAGACAGACTCATCCTCGTCATTGCCGTGATGCATCTACGACGCCATCCAGATTATTGGCGAGGGAGAATCCTGTATTGGCAAGGTGACGACAGAGGGTAGCCAACAAAAGAGTGAAAGTTACATACCCGGCAATAGGTTTTACCTATCCGCTGATACCTTGAAGCATACCCAAGGTATGGGTGAAGCATACCCAGGGATACCCTAAATCATACCAAGGTATAGGTCGAAGCATACCTGGCAATAGGTTTTACCTATCCGCTGATACCCTGAACCATACCAAGGGATAGGTTCAACCATACCCGACCATAGGTTTTTCCTCTCCCTGGATACAAAGAACCACCCACTGCGTACGAAGCCCAGGTAGCCCGTGACATTCAGTGCCCTTGCAGACTGCTTTAAGGGTAAAGTTCAACCGAAGGAAACAAGAGATGCCTGACAATCCAAACAATCCGCATCCCCCGAGCGATTACTTTGGCGCAGGCAAGAAAAACGAACAACCCAAGGCCCTGAGACACGATTTTTTCATACCTATAACCTATATACCAAACAGATAAAACCATGGCAGCAGATGTACACGCCTTAGCCCCGGAAGTTGTGGTTGAATTTTTCGCCAACATCATGCCCTTTAAAGAGCTTGACCATGAAACCCTTCATGGTATGGCTCGCCATGTAAAAGTTGATTTCTTTCCCAAAGGAACCCGGTTATTCCACGCCGGAGAAACTGAAATCTCCCATCTTTTATTTATTCAGCAAGGCGGGGTCAAATCCTTTATCGTTGATGATGAGGGTGAGGTCACTCTGAAGGATTATCGGGGAGAAGGCGATTATATTGGTGCTCTGGGCATTATCCGGGGAACCAAGGCCAGCCTTGAGGTGGAAACCGTTGAAGATACCTTTTGCTTTCTTTTGCCCAAAGCGGTCTTCCTTGACCTGATCAACACCCAACCAGGTTTCTCCCAATATTACCTGAAAAGCTTTTCAGAAAAATTTGTTGGCACCGCCTATGCAGAACTCCGTCATCACAAGATGACCCGCCGGGGTGATGAAAACCTCCACCTCTTTTCCATGGAGGTGGGCGATATCGTCAAAAAAACGCTCCACACAATCCCGGCTGATAGCTCCATCCAGCAGGCAGCAGAAAAAATGTCTTCATTTCTGGTAGGTTCCCTGCTTATCCACCAGCCAGGACTTCCTGAAGAAATCATCGGCATTATCACAGACAGAGATCTGACTCGCAAGGTTCTTGCCACTGGACGTGATTATAATGAACCGGTCAGGAATATCATGTCCTCTCCTGTTGCCACGGTGCTTTCCCAGTCTACCTGTTTTGATGCCCTGCTCAAGATGATGTCCTCTTCTATTCATCATCTTGCTGTTGAACGGCGAGGAAAAATCATCGGCATTATCACCTCTCATGATATTATACTCATTCAAGGCATTTCCCCGTATTCCCTGTTTAAGGAGATCGGCAAACAGCAAAGCATTATTGGGCTGTATCCACTCTCGAAAAAAATCCCGGCAATGATTCGAAATCTGATCAAAGAAGGGGCCAAGCCAGGCAATATCTCCCGCATGATCTCGGTTCTGAATGATCACATCCTTGAGCGCCTTCTCACCCTGCTTGAAGAAGAAATGGGACCACCTCCGGTTCCGTATTGCTGGCTCCTGATGGGTTCGGAAGGCCGACGCGAGCAGACCTTTAAGACAGATCAGGATAATGCCATTCTTTATGCTGACCCCAAAAACGAACAGCAAGGCAAAGAAGCTCAGGAATATTTTGCTGCTTTTGCCCGCAAGGCTATCGACCATTTGGTGGAATGTGGCTACCCGCTCTGCCCTGGTGAAATCATGGCGGTGAACCCGAAATGGTGCCAGCCCTTGTCGGTCTGGAAGGGCTATTTTGAGGATTGGGTGGGGGCTCCTGATCCCCAGGAACTCCTGCATGCGACGATTTTCTTTGATTTTCGGGCCGGATTCGGCAAAGCAGTCCTTGCAGATAAGCTCCGTCAGCACCTGAACGAACTGACAGAGCGACAGGAACTGTACCTGCTCCACCTTGCTGGTCAATGTCTGTCAGGCAGAACTCCGCTTTCTTTTTTCAAGAATTTCATTGTTGAAAAAAACGGCGAGCATAAAAATAAATTGGATATTAAGCATCAGGGCATAACCCCTTTTGTCAATTTTGCCCGCATACTTGCTCTTCGTCACAATATAAGAGAAACGAACACCTTGGCCCGCCTGCACGTTCTTGCCAAGGAGGGTATTCTTGATGAAACCCTTTGGGCAACGGCTGTGGATGCCTATGAAATGCAGATGCAGCTTCGTATCATTCATCAGCTCAATCAAATAGAAGCTGATAAACAGCCAGATAACCATATAGCACCGGACGAACTTTCTGAGCTGGAAAAACGGATGCTCCGCGATGCCTTTGAGGTTATTGACCGGCTTCACAGCGTCTTGAAAACCATGTTCCCGACCCCTTAAAGCAATGCATTCCTTTCTTGACTCCCTGAGGAGGATGCTTTCCCTGGATCCTCCCCATCCTGTTCTGCTCAAAAACAAAGAGCAATTTGCTGATTTTAATCAGGGAGCCCCCCTGAACGAATACACCTTTGTTGTTTGCGATACCGAATTAACTGGCTTAAATAAACGCAAAGATGAAATCATCTCTATTGGTGCTGTTCGTATCGTCAACTTGCAAATCGACTTGAACCAGACCTTTCATCGCTATATCCAGCCAGCAAATATCAATCCCAACGATGCAACGCTTATTCACCGTATTACACCAGAGGAATTAAAAAAAGCAAACCGGGCTGTGGATATCCTGCCCGAATTTATCGAATTCTGCGATAATGGTCTCATTGTCGGCCATTTCGTTGGCCTGGATATGCATTTTCTCAATAGAACATCCCGTCGGTTTTTGGGCGGAACCTTGTCTAATCCCGGCATTGATACCATGCGACTTGCACGAAGGTATAAGGATAATGGGAAAAAAGATCATTACGGGCACCATGACCATGCCACCTCCTATACGCTTGATGACCTCACCAAGGAATTTGGCCTTCCTGTCTTTAAATCCCATGACGCCTTGGAGGACGCTTTACAGACAGCGTATCTTTTTTTATACCTTCTTAAAAAATTTAAAGATGGCGGTATTAACTCCCTGAAAGATTTGTACCGAGCAGGAAGAATTCGTAGCTGATATGCTCTCTTTTTATTCTTCTATCTTGACAGCATTGTCAGAGAAAAGTATAAAAGTGGTTACTCAAACTTTTTGAGAAGCGACGTTATTGTAAAGAGTTGCTGGGAAAAATAAAATTTTCCAAGCTAACTATATGAATATTCCTTATGAAAGACACTCCCACACTGTGTTCTTTATTGTAACGTCGTACAGATGTATTTTTTTACAGGAATGGCATACATTCTTGAAACAATCACAGCAGGCGAAAAAAGGCATTACCTTGTTCCATGTTGTTTGTTCAACACAAGGTGTCAAGGAGTACCCTCGAAATATTCTATGAAAATACCCGGGTAATTCCTAAGAGTCTATTCTGTATCCGTTCCCAATAGGGAAGGATATGTTTATAGTTTTGTACTTTTTTAAAAGGGAGTGGATCCCTAGAAGCAGGCAAGTGTGTTGTCTGTTCAACATTTAACACAAGGAGGTTATATGAGCAGTGATTCGCAAGAATACTGGAAAGCGAACATCCGATTAGTTATCGGATGTCTTGTTGTCTGGTTTATCGTGTCGTACGGTTGCGGAATACTTCTTGCCCCGGCATTGAATAACATTCATATCTTGGGTGGCTATCCGCTCGGTTTCTGGTTTGCCCAACAAGGGTCTATCTACAGCTTTGTCATACTCGTCTTTTTTTATGCCTGGCGAATGAATCAGCTGGATCGTAAATTCGGCGTTCAGGAAGATTAAGGAGAAAAAGAATGAGTTTACAATTAATGACCTATTTGGTGGTGGGTGCCACTTTTGCCCTGTATATCTTTATTGCTATTAAGTCGCGGGCCGGTACAACCGGTGAATTTTATGTTGCTGGCAAAGGTGTACACCCGGTACTCAATGGTATGGCCACAGGCGCTGACTGGATGTCTGCGGCCTCTTTTATTTCAATGGCCGGACTCATAGCCTTTAAAGGCTATGATGCCTCTGTCTTCCTCATGGGTTGGACGGGCGGTTACTGCCTGCTCGCCATGCTCTTGGCCCCGTATCTGCGAAAATATGGGAAATTTACTGTTCCAGAATTTATTGGTGATCGTTATTACTCCAATACAGCACGGGTTGTTGCGGTTATCTGCCTCATTGTTGCCTCCCTGACCTATGTTATCGGCCAGATGAAAGGCATCGGTGTTGCTTTTTCCCGTTTTCTTGAGCTGCAATACGAAATCGGGCTCGCCGTTGGTATGATTATCGTTTTCATTTATGCTGTTCTCGGTGGCATGAAAGGTGTGACCTATACCCAGATCGCTCAGTACTGTGTTCTGATTTTTGCCTACACCGTACCTGCGGTTTTTATCTCCCTTCAGCTGACGGGTAATCCCCTGCCCCAGCTGGGACTTGGTGGTGAGATGGCTGACGGTTCCGGTTTTCTCCTTGATAAACTGAATCAAACCTTGGTGGATCTCGGGTTTAACGAATACACGACCCAGAACGGTTCAACGCTGAACATTTTTATGTACACCATGTCACTGATGATCGGTACTGCTGGCCTTCCCCATGTTATTACTCGCTTCTTCACCGTTCCTAAGGTAAAGGATGCCCGTTCTTCAGTAGGTTGGTCTTTAATTTTTATCGCTATTCTTTACACCACAGCTCCGGCGGTTGGAGCAATGGCGCGACTGAACCTGATGGAGACCATTCGTCCTTCCACAGCCCAGGCTAGCCAGAGCAATGAATGGCTCAAATACGAAGAACGTCCCCAATGGTTCAAAAACTGGGAAAAAACCGGTCTGCTAAAATTTGAAGATAAGAACGGCGACGGACGAATCCAGTATGTTGGTCCCAAGTATAAAGAGGCAGAGAACGAAATGGTCAAGGTTGATCGCGATATCATGGTACTTGCTAACCCTGAAATTGCTAACCTGCCTAACTGGGTTATCGCCCTTGTTGCAGCTGGTGGTATTGCAGCTGCTCTGTCCACAGCTGCTGGTCTTTTGCTGGCTATATCTTCATCCATTTCTCATGACCTGCTCAAGGGCATTGTCATGAAGGACATGAGTGATAAAGCCGAGCTACTGGCTGGTCGTATAGCTATGGCTGGTGCTATTCTTGTAGCAGGTTATTTTGGCCTCCATCCTCCGGGTTTTGCAGCTCAGGTTGTTGCGCTGGCCTTTGGTCTGGCAGCATCTTCCATCTTCCCTGCCCTGATGATGGGTATTTTTATCAAGCGAGTCAACAACATCGGTGCAGTTTGTGGTATGCTGGCAGGTTTAGGAATCACCTTGGTTTACATCTTCTGGTTTAAAGGTTGGTTCTTTGTGGCTGACACTGCAATGGCAGCCAATACTCCTGAAAACTGGTTCCTTGGCATTGCCCCTGAAGCCTTTGGTACTATAGGCGCTTTAGTTAACTTTGCTGTTGCCTACTTGGTATCCCGTATTACTCCGGAACCACCAGAACACATCCAGAACCTCATTGAGGACATCCGCGTTCCTGGTGTTGTTCAAAGGTAATGAACTGATTATACAGTTTCGTTAAAGCGTGCTAACGGCACCTCAACCACTGGGTTGAGGTGCCGTTTTTTTTTGTTTACTTCTTAATTCACTCCTCCCACTCCCGTCCATCCCGTGCCAACAAAGCCACCGAGGCCACTGGCCCCCAGGTTCCAGCCGGATATTGCTTAGGTAATTCACTGGACTTTTCCCAGGCCTCCTGAATAGAATCAATCCAGGCCCAGGATCGTTCCACCTCATCCCGGTGAATAAACAAGGCCTGACTCCCCTGCATGACCTCCAGAATTAAGCGCTCATAGGCTCCGGCAACACGTTCCTCTTTAAACGCCTCGGAAAAACTCAGATCCAGCATGGTACGTTGAAGATGAATCCCATCGCCAATACCTGGCACCTTATTCAACATCTCAATCTCTACTCCTTCGTCGGGCTGAAGCCGAATTACCAATTTATTGGCAGGTAAGGAACGGTATGAATCCGTAAAAATATTATGAGGCAGTTGCTTATAATTGATCACAACTTCTGAGCGCTTGGTGGCCATCGCCTTACCCGTACGCAAATAAAAAGGGACTCCGGCCCAACGCCAATTATCAATATCCACCCGGATGGCAACAAAGGTCTCAGTATTAGATGTGGGATTGTCCCCTGCCTCTTCCAGATAACCGGGAACAGGTTTTCCTCGAATAAAGCCAGGACCGTACTGGCCTCGCACCACCTTGCGCTCAATGTTTTTCGTTGTAATAGGCCGCAACGCCTTGAGCACCTTTAATTTTTCATTACGCAGGCTGTCATCATGGAGATTCACTGGTGGATCCATAGCAACCAGAGTCAAAATCTGCATCAGATGATTCTGGACCATATCTCGCAATTGGCCGGATTTATCAAAATAGCCCCAACGCCCTTCAATCCCCACCTGTTCTGCTACCGTGATCTGGACATGATCAATGGTGTTATGATCCCAATTGGTTGTAAAAATAGAATTGGCAAAGCGTAAGGCCAGCAGATTCATCACTGTTTCTTTACCCAAGTAATGATCAATCCTATAAATCTGGTTTTCATGAAAAAATTTAGAGACCAAATCGTTGATCTGGCAAGAGGTGAGGAGATTACGGCCAATGGGTTTTTCCAGCACAACCCTGGTCTCTGGAGTAATCAAGCCAGCCTGGGCCAAGCCATTACAAATATCTCCAAAGAGCGAAGGAGCGACAGAGAAGTAATTCACCATCACCCGGCATTGTTGGTTCATCAACTGACAGAGGCGTTGGTACTGCTCAGGACGATCAAGGTTAATCAGCACATAATGCATCCGGGCTAAAAGCTGCTCCTCAGCCTCGCGGTCAAGAGGCTCATCAACAAAACTTTCCAGCTTCTTTTGCATCTCAGCCTGAAAGGCTTCCTGCGTAAGATCGTGGCGAGCCACTCCAATAATCCTGGTATCGTAATTCAGCATACCAGATTTCTCCAGCTGATAGAGTGAAGGCAAAAGCTTACGCTGGGCCAAATCCCCCATAATGCCAAAAATGATAAAATCACAGGATCGTTTCTCCATCATACCGAACTCCGCTTTACTTAATTTTTTCAAGAATTTTCTCTCGGAAACTTCTCCCATCTCCCCCCTTGGGATGGAACAACAAAAAATGAAAATCACTCAGGAGGATCAAAGGAACCTCATCGCACTTTCATATAAAGATAACTATCCTTCATTCATAAATAATTAACAAGAAAATCCAGCATTACTTATTGATGAACAACCAGTAAGCAAGTACTCAACCGTCCTCTATTGCCTCTCTGACGTCTTGACTTTTTATTGATATCAAGTACTATCGCTGATAAGCTTTTGTCAAAATATGGCTCTGTATTTCACAATAATTCTAAACAAATCCCATTCCATTTCTCTGGTATGGGACAACTTTCATATAAAGAAGGCGAACAATATGCTGAAAATCAATGAACATTATCTTAAGCTCCAGGCATCTTACCTTTTTTCTGATATTGCAAAACGAGTAAATGCCTTTCAGGAAGCCAACCCGGACAAGGATATCATCCGCTTAGGAATCGGAGATGTCACCCACGGACTCCCAATGGCTTGTATTGAGGCCTTTCACAGCGCTGTTGATGAAATGGCAGAAGACAGTAGTTTTCGCGGGTACGGCCCGGAACAGGGCTATGCCTTCCTGCGCGAGGCTATTGCCAAAAACGATTTTCAGGCCAGAGGTGCAGACATCAGCCCGGATGAAATTTTTGTCTCTGATGGCGCAAAATGTGACACTGGTAATATTCAGGAACTCTTCAGCATCGATGCCAAGATAGCACTCCCTGATCCTGTTTACCCGGTCTACCTGGACACCAATGTTATGGCTGGCCGAACCGGTACTTACAGTGATGGCCGCTATCAGGGCATAGTCTACCTGGACTCAACCAAGGAAAATAACTACGTACCAGACCTGCCTTCAGAGCCGGTTGACCTGATCTACCTCTGCTTTCCCAATAACCCCACCGGTTCCACTGCAACCAGGGAAGAGCTGAAACAATGGGTTGATTATGCCAAGGAGAACAAGGCCCTGATTCTCTTTGACGCTGCTTATGAGGCCTTTATCCGGGATGCATCCCTGCCCCGCTCCATCTTTGAGATTGAAGGAGCCAAAGAGGTAGCAATTGAATTCCGTTCCTTTTCCAAGAACGCAGGTTTTACCGGAACCCGTTGCGCCTATACCGTTGTTCCGAAAGAATGCATGGCCTTTGATAGCACAGGCAATAAACAAGCAGTTCACACCCTCTGGAACCGCCGTCATTGCACCAAATTCAACGGGGTTTCCTACCCGGTTCAGCGGGCAGCTGAGGCTGTATATTCTGAGGCAGGTCAGGCCCAGATCAACACACTCGTAAATTCGTATCTTGAGAACGCAGACCTGATCGCCAAAGCCATCGGTGAGCTGGGTTTTGATTATGCCGGAGCAGCTAACTCACCCTATGTCTGGATCCGGGGTGATCGCGATTCCATGGACTTCTTTGATATGCTGCTGAACAAGGCTGGCGTGGTCTGTACACCAGGCCAAGGCTTTGGTAAATGTGGTCAGGGGTACATTCGCCTTTCCGCCTTTAACTCCCGTGAAAACGTTATCACAGCAATGGAGAGAATCCAACAAGCACTGTCTTGATTTTTCAACCCCTTTGGGGCCGGGATACAGCTTCCCGGTCCCGGAAAGAACAGAGTCCCCTACTCCCTTGCTGGCCGTTGGGGGACAGCCTGAAAAGCTTTTTGTTTCTGCTTCTCCACAGATCGTAGACAACCCCGCATAACGATCTGAAAGGAATCCCAATCTCTCAACAGAAAAAGGGTTATTTTACAATACGCCTGTTCACTTGCAGTCATAGCACATTCTCCTTACAGAGTAACGGCTCGGAGATGCAGGCAAAAAAATCCCCGAACCTGGTTAACAGATTCGGGGATGCCCTTTTTGTCCACGAATATACTCTCTTCCACTGCCCATTACATGTACTTTGCTCGCCGCAACAAAACTTCCAATGCTACGATAAAGTCATAAAGGCAGTTTACCTGAACGCACACGTACCTCCGATGTGGCAGGCTCTTCTTTTTCAGACAGGTCTTCTGACTCCCGGATCATCCTCGTGACTGCGCCTTCCCGCCATATGCAGTGGCTTCATGCAATCCTTGTCCCCGGTTACAGCGGCGGGCCCGTCCCGGATTCACACCGGGTTCCCTATTAAGCTCGGTTAAGAGCATCTGAAAAGATGCCGAAATTCTACCCGTCCCTCTCTTTTCTGTCAAGACCTGATATGAAGTAGGGACACGGCATGCCGTGTCCCTACTTCCATTGCCCCGATGAAATGGGGGCAAAAAGAAACCGGGGCACGCGCTGCGCACGCACCCGATCAAGCCAATTTCACGTTCTTGCCATCATAGCGTGACTGGCTTCGGACTCCACACTTGGTAGTCGTCTTCACTGGTTTGGTCAGACCATTGAATGATGTAGTTGTTATTCGACGCATTCCGACTATTTGGCCCGATGTACTTCTGAGAGTTTACATTACGGATAAGAATGTTTCCATTGTAATCTTGGAACGTCCAGAGTTGAAAGCTGCCATTGGATTCGACGAGCTGGGTGTAGTATTGGATCGCTGTGGCACCGTTGTCTTTACTGCGCCCTCTGATGCAAGCGAGATATCCTGTCCGCTGGTTAATCATTATGTATGTTCCTTTGGATTGGTATTGAATGAGATACCAAACTTGGCTCGAAAGCAGAATACCACTCCCAGAAATATTGTCATATTGCTCGAGTGCCAAGCTGCCGTCATTGTCGAACCTCATGTTATCCTGAACGCCCAGATATAGGCTTCCGTTCTTAATGTTCTGAAACCTATACCGTCCTTCACTTAATGTCGTCATGTGCTTCTCCTTATGTTTTTTTGACCACCTATATGCGGAGGTCGATATTCGCCTGCTATTAAACAGGCGTACACAATGGACGATTCCTATAACCGTCCAAAGAGATTCAATCCCGCTGTTACGTTACCTCCTCCTCTACTCAAATGGTTCCTACACCGCCACATCCAGAAGATCCACCAGCGTGCCGGTATAGTCATTGCGGATCATCTCCCAGAGGGCGGCGTAATCATTCACGCTGATATTCAGCGAAGTTACAGCCGAGCCGGTAAAGCCCGGCAGGGTATATGCTCCGTTCCCGGTTACCGGGATCTCCGTGCCGCTCTCTCCTTGCTTCTTCATATTGATGAGCGAGAAGAGCAGCCGTTCTTCGACCAGATCCTGAATCACCTGGATGCGCAGGCGTTCGTCCGCTGTGACCAAACCGCCGGTGACCACGGCATAAGGTGTAGCCGCGTTATCGGTCAGGATGCCGGTATCAGGCGGGTTCGGGTGGCCCAGGCCGGGAACCCCCAGCGGAGTGCCGTGTTCTGTGTATTGGGTGGTCACGCTGATGGTGTACTCGTTGTTCCACGGGTTGCTCTGGGCCGGAATGTCCGGTGCCAACAGGATCTCGGAGTTGGAGATAATGCCAAAGGTGCTCTGCTGTGTCTCGCCGCTTTCCGTGCCCCGGATCACACAACTGCAATCCGGGTCTTCCTCGTCAAAGTCGAGATTGCTGCCGGTCAGGTGCAGGAGACCAGCCGGGTTGAGCACGTTGGCCAGCTTGAGCTTGGTATCTTCGACTGCATTGATATGCGGGAGTTTCTCGTTCATGGGCAGGCGTTCCATCCGGGCTTCTGCGCGCAGTCTACGGAGAAAATCACGGGTGCCGCTGATGCTCGCCTGGAGCATATCCTCGTTGTCCGGCAGGGGAGCGTCCGGGCTGTCCAGCCGCCCCTTGGCCGAGACGCGGAAGATAAAGGCATCCGGCAGGGTGACCTGGTAACCGTTAATCAGTTGGTTCTGAATCCACTCCATAATGATCGGCGCAAGCGAACGCACCAGATCATTGTTGTAATTGGGGTTGGTGGCAAAGATATCAGCAGCCATTTCGTCGTAACCCACGATGTTGCGGGGTACGATCTGGATGCGGTAGGAAATGAGTTTGGTGAGTGCGTTGAGTACCGGACGCCATAGAACAGTAGACATGATTATTCTCCTGTGATAAAGAAGGGATAGAATCAGTAAATTACCGTTTATCAGGTCAACCTATGACGGTATTATGCACTTGTCAAGAAAAATATTACGCATATTCTCAGGATAATGCAAAAAGATGGCTTGCTGGTGTGTTTTCAGTGCTTGTACTCCTGTGCAACTACAAGTTCAACGAGAGTACAACGGCAGATTTAACCAGAGTGTAATAGTGCGTTAGACTCTAGTACGACGGGACGTTGTACTAGAGTAGGACGAGACGTTGCACTAGAGTTCAATGGTAGGTTTAACCAGAGTGTAACGATACGCACCTCTCTCGCGCGACTAGATGTACTGTTATCGTTTCCCTTGCTTGGCTTCCCCCCTGGTCGGGGTGACACACACCTGCCTGACGCAGGCCAGGAATGTCTGCCATGCCAGATAAACGAAAAAAGGGACACTCATAAAGAGCGTCCCTCAGAACAAACAGATAATCCGTTCCTGACTTAGAATTTCAGGCGTACACCAGCCAAAGCCAAAGAAATGGGATCGTAATCAGCACCGGTGTTGTCTTCCAGTTCAAAATTACGATAATCGGGTCTGCCCCGCAATACAGCACAGGGCTATTGTGGAGGAAGATACGGGTGCAAGGCACTAAAACGGCGGCAACCAACTCTGACCGAAGAAGCCCTTGCTGAAATACCGAAGTCCTACATACACGGCCAGCACGATAAAGAGCCATTTCAGCCATTTTTCAGGAATATATTTCTGCGTTTTCGGGCCGATGAAGGCACCTACGGCAACCCCGGCCATTTCGATGCCCACCAGCTCCCAGCTGATATAGGTCCCGCCGACAACCACAAAGGAAAAAATACTGCTCACCATACTCAGCAGCACGGCCAGAGCCGAGGTACCCGCAACAATGTACATGGGCAGGCCGATGATGCTGGTCAGGAAAGGAACATAGAGAAATCCGCCGCCGATCCCCAGAAATGAGGCAATGGAGGCGATGACCACGCCGCCGAGTACGGCAAGAAGCGGGTTAAAGGTGAATTCAGCCCGGTAGGTTGGGGTGAAAGGCACGAACCCCGACAATCATGAAGCAAGTCGGACATGTCGGGATTCGCTCCGTTCGCCCGCAACCTACACAGTGTTATGACCTGCGCAACGCCGTGCGAAAGGTGATGACCGATCTCCACCTTCATGCGGTATAATCTTTTGGGAGAAGGAGATAAACGTTGAAACTCAACCACACGGATTATATGGAAGCATCCGCCTCCCGAATAGAGACAGCACGCCGCCTCCATCGTATCGGGCGGTACTCCGCAGCCATCTATTTCGCCGGGGTGTCAGTGGAGTGCCTGCTCAGGTCGTTCATCGTGCGTGAAGATCCGGAGTTCGACCAGCGTCATGATCTTCGCGCACTGTGCAAAAAGGCAGAGCTGGCCGCCTTTATCCGCCCGCAGGACCGACGCCGGGCGACCGCATGGCTCGGCAATGTCTGGACACGATGGAAGGGGTGCGATTAAAAGTGAGGTATGATCAATTATCGGATGCATGACAGAGTATGGTTCTGTTAAGATGCTTACTTTCAGAGATAGCTGAAAAATAGTCAGCACACTGTATTGTCCACTCATATAATAATCGTTCCAGAGGAAATGATCATGTCATCACTGTCACAAGAAGATAAGGAATTGCTAAATCAGCTGAACAAACGACCCGACCTGAAAAAACGTGTAAAATCAGTCCTGTCTATAGTTGCTGACGACGGAGAGGGAATTGTCAAGGCCGACGAAGCCGAAGAAAGGGTTGTTGAGGTGACCCGCCAGATGGGTAATGATGTGCTTACCGAATGGGCTTTGAGCAGAATTGAAAAATCTGACGCATATCTTCCTGATGACAATAATATTTCCCGTAGCGGTACAAAAGATCTTCATTGGCATACGACATTCGGAGAAATTCGAGTGGTTGAGCAGGTCTACAAATGCCCCGGAAAACGGTTTCGACCGTTCAGTCAAAGTGCCGGAATAACATGTCGTTGCTGTTCACTTACCCTGCAGCGTGTCGTAACCGACTTTGGGGCGGATCACGCCTTTGGTCGTGTCCCTGGAAAACTGAAGGAACATTACGGGATATCGCTCTCCGTCAGCACTGTCCGTAATATAACGATGACTCATGCTCACCATATACATGAAAGACGCCAGCAGGAAAGAATTGAAGAATATCCGACTGAAATCGGGCGGGATTATGTGATTGCCGAAACGGACGGCAGCATGGTGCCAATTGTTGTAACAGATGAAAATGCCGAAGATCGGCGCAAAGGTAAAAAGTACTCTTGGAAAGAGGCACGCCTGTGTTTTGCGCATATCCCCGGCGAAACGACACTTAAATTCGGGGTGGAATTTCAGGAAGGTGTGGCCGAGGTGGGCAAGAATCTTTTCGACTGTGCCTGCCGGGCGGGATTCGGCCAAGGGACGTATCTGCATTCAGTGGGTGACGGAGCATTTTGGATTTGCGGACAGGTGGGAGAGAAGTTCGGCCCGCAAGGGAATTATCTTGTTGATTTTTTACACCTTTGCGGATACCTGGAAAGTG
>NZ_JALAAI010000081.1:0-19159 GCF_052785085.1 Candidatus Electrothrix sp. | reverse complement strand
AAAACAAACAACCAGAGGGTAACCTAACTTTTCAAACATGTCTAAATTGAAGAGGCGGGATAGTTGCGCCCAAAATTTCTCATTGCGCTATTCTCATATTGAAAAAAGTTTAGGCTCTGAATTGCTGCCCTTTATCAAGGTGGTATTTCTACGGAGTCTGAATGGGATAAGAATGGTAGAAAGCTGAAGATGCTCCAGCAATATTGGTTTAATCGTTCTCTAGTTGAATATGCTGCATTAAAACTTGACGATACACCCTTTGGCACTCCTGAGAATGATGCAGGTAATCGCGAGGCATATATAAAAGCGAATCAGGTATATTTAAAACTATATGAAATATATGGTTTTAGTGATGATATTGAAGTAAATAAAGGGACACGAGTTGACCTTTTTAAAGTTCTTCATTCGCTTGCGCTGATGACTGCTTTTTTTAAAACCTGTTATATTGACCAATTTATAGATTATTACCATCAAACGACCGGTAATTGGCTCAACGCGCTCGGACAGCTCTTGATTGCTGGCATTGCAGAAGGTGAGAATCGTTTTCCACTGACTTGGGCAGAACCTGCTGAAAAAGCAGAACGTATTAAATCATGGACGGTTTCTGATACTCATCCTAAAGGCGATATTAAAGCAGCAGAAGCTATTCTGTCATTCTGGACTAATGACCTTTATTCGGTTGCAGTTCGTTTGAAAAAGCATCCGAGTATGCCTGTACCTGAATTTCATGAACGTCCGATTTTACAACTGGGCAGTTACGGATTCCAGCTTCCATGGTTAATGGCCCTCCAGAATAATGCAACAGCGGCTGTAAATAATTTACGTCGGATTGGCTGTCGCCGTATTGACCGCAATGATGAAACCCACCGCATTGAGCATCGATTAGGGGAGTTATTTAAGAGTAAAAGTTTCAACGTTGTTATAGGGTATAACCCGCCAAAATTACTTGACGCGGACCCAGGAGAGATGGATCTGATTTGTCATTTAGAACGACATATATTCCTTATAGAAGTTAAATCGACCTATATCAGGAAAACATTACAAGACGCCTGGATTTACTACACTACGACATTACGTAAAGCCGCCCGGCAACTCAGAAGGAAGCGTAAAGCACTCTTGTCGGCAATAGAAGAAGACGGAGAACTTCGTGCCAATCTTTGTATTTCAGGACAGGCGAAAGATATCGTACTCCATTCTTGGATTGTTGATACTTCGATTGAGTATGATCAAACTCTTATTGATGGATTTCTCAAAGTTTCTCTGGAAGGGTTAACGGTGATTTTACGAAATGAACGATATTTATTAAGAAATCTTCTACATGAAAATGACAATCATTCCAGAGATGATTTGTTCGAACATGGCTTTTCAGCAAAACATTTTGCTGAAATTGTAGAGGAGGGAAGCCTGTGGTTCGGTTTGGAGAGATAACCTCACCGACCAAATCGCCCAGCTCCTGAACGTGGAATTCCCGCCGCCTCTTGATCCCTCTACCATAAAATCCCTGCCCGGCTATGAGGCCGTTGCCGATTGAGGATGCGCTTTGCAGAATTTTGCCAGCCCTGCTAAACTTAAATAAGATTTGAGCAGATCAAGATGAAAAAGTCTGTCTATTTGGATACCACTATCCCCAGCTATTTATTCGATGATCGGGAACGCATCAGAATGTATATTGATGTAACCGGAAAATGGTGGAATGAAGAACGAAGCAACTTTGACCTGTGGATTTCAGAAGAAACCTTCAACGAGCTGTCTGAAGGCGATTATCCAAGAAAAAAGGAAATCCTGAGATGCGCAGTAGAGAACGCCCTTCTTCCTCCAAACAATGAAATCGAACAGATAGCGCAGGTCTATTAAGACAACTATCTGATGCCGCAGGTATTAAAAGGAGACGCGCTCCATCTGGCCTATGCTTCATATTACAAGATTGACTTCCTGCTGACGTGGAACTGCAAGCTTGTTGAATCATTACCGCAGGCGGATAAATTCCAGCTCATGCAGTCGTTGCTCACTTAGCTTGCTTGGGAGCAGGGGCTTTTTTTGCAAAATCAGAGCAAAGCAAAAAGCAGTCAGGGGAAGCGCATGGCGGCTGTTCTTCAACGGATGGCAGACAGACGAGCTTTGTCGCATATTGATGATCCGGCAGCTTGGCAGCGGGAAATTCGAAAAGACCGGCCATTGCCGGGCAGGGAGTAAGTTATGCTCCTGGACAGTACGATCATTTATTCCATCAAACCTGAATCTGATGCATTGCGTCAACTGATAGCGGAACATAATCCTTCGGTATCATGTTGATAAAACAAAAATCGCCTTTGAGCTAATCAACAACGGCAAATATTATTTTCTCTCCAGGCCACGCCGTTTCGGTAAGAGCCTTTTTCTCTCCACTTTACAGGCTATGTTCGAGGGACAGAAGGAACTGTTCCACGGCCTGTCCATCCATGATACCTGGGATTGGGGCACAGAGTTGTACGACAAGCTGATCCTGGATAATCTATAGGGCAGGGCGCAGTGTACTTGGTTGGTATTTTTTTTAGCAGTGCAAAGAAAAATATTGAGAGCGTTCCCCCCGGCCTGCGACCTAGACCAAATCTAAAAATAACAAGGAGATATAAATTTTTTACTTAGAAGGGTTTTCCTGGGAAAGGGGATGATTTGCGCTAAAAGCGGCGTGTGGGATTTTTGAAAACAGGATTTCTGAACAATTATTCGGTTAATGAAAGCCGAATGATGCAGCGCACTTTTTTTTCTAAAACCATTAGAGCCATCAGAAAGAAGAACAGCAAGAATAAACGAAAACGAACGATGTATACAGAAAGGGCAGAGGCAAATCAGCGTTAAAGTAAAAATTCCCTAATTTTAAAATGATACATATAATGTCGCATAATATATATTATGTTAAATTATTCTGTAAGAGCTTAAAATAGCATAATTTTCAGTTCTAGATATTTTTTACCTGGCAACACCTTCCCATTTTCCATTAATAAGCAGTTCATGCGGTTTAAAAGCTGTTTTGTACTGCATCCCCTGAACCTTATCAATCCAGTAACCAAGATACAGGTGGTTGATTTTGTGACGTTGGCAAAATTCTATAAGATAGAGAATATTCAGCGTTCCTGGACTGCGATCGCCTTGATCAGGATCAAAATAAAAATACACCGCATTGAGCCAGTTATCAGAACAGTCAACAATGGCCACTCCAAGCAATTGATCCGCAACCCGATAACGAATTTCAAAACACTTGGTCATTGAGGTAATAAAAAAACCACTGTAATAGCTTTCTGCATTGGCGCGCCCATCTGGAAAACGTTTTTTAAGAAACCGATCCAACAAGGCAAGATTTTCACCAGACATGGTCAACGGTGCCAAACCAACACTGATATCCTTATTTTTTGCCCATACCCGCTTTTGGTTACGATTTCTTGAAAAACGATATGGATGTAACCGGATAGGAATACATTTTTGGCAGCCTGCACAGCGCATGGAATACATACAATTTCCATTCCTTCGGTACCCGTTTCGAAAGAAAAACTCCATAGTTGTATCCGGTAAAGACCCAAAAAAGGCCTGATGATACACAGCGTGTTGAGGCATCCCATAAGGACACTCTGATGTTATATCAACAAAATATTGTTCGAGCGAATTGCGAAGGCTATCTTCATTTTGTTGGGTAAAATCGTCTACTGTCATTACTTCTGCAGCCACATTACCTAGTTATGAAAAAAAATCAGACCAGTCCCTGGTCAAGCATGGCATTCACTACCTTCACAAAACCGGCAATGTTAGCCCCTGCTAAATAGTTATTCGAGAGCCCATACTCTTCAGCAGCATCAATACAGGTTGTATGGATAGACTTCATGATTCTACGAAGATGGTTATCTACCTCTTGTTCCGACCAGGCAAGCCGCATAGAGTTTTGCGACATCTCCAATCCAGACACTGCAACTCCGCCAGCATTTGCTGCTTTTCCAGGACCATAAAGAATGTTGTTGTGAAGAAACATATCAATGGCATCAGGAGTACAAGGCATATTAGCCCCTTCACAGACAAGACCAACCCCATTATTCAGGAGATGCTGGGCATCGTGCTTGTTAATTTCATTTTGGGTTGCACAGGGCATGGCGCAGTCAGCCTGATGGTTCCAAAGCGGATTATAATCAAGCTCAGGGTTAACTTCGGTGTATGTGGCATTTGGGTATTTTTCACAATATTCATGAATCCGGACCCGTCGGATATTTTTCAGCTGCATAACATGCTGAAGTTTCTCTTCATCAATGCCCTCTTCATCATAAATATAACCAGATGAATCAGATAAGGTCAGCACCTGACCACCCAGTTGGAGGACCTTTTCTGCGGTGTATTGGGCCACATTTCCAGAGCCAGAAACCAGGCATTTTTTTCCTTCCAGAGACTCGTTATTCTTTGCCAGCATTTCTGCGGTAAAATAGACCATACCATAGCCAGTGGCCTGTGGTCGGATAAGGCTTCCCCCCCAATCTAATCCTTTTCCTGTAATAACTCCTGTAAATTCATTACGTATTTTTTTATACATCCCAAAAAGATATCCTATCTCCCTGGCTCCCACTCCAATATCTCCGGCAGGAACATCAGTATCTGGGCCGATATGACGGGATAATTCCGTCATAAAAGCTTGGCAAAAACGCATAACCTCTGCATCTGAGCGTCCCTTGGGATCAAAATCTGCTCCGCCCTTCCCTCCTCCCATTTGTAAGGTGGTCAGGCTGTTTTTAAATACCTGTTCAAAGGCAAGAAACTTGATAATGGACAGGGTAACTGAGGGGTGAAAACGCAGACCGCCTTTATAGGGCCCAATGGCCGAATTCATCTCAACCCGGAATCCCCGGTTCACCTGCACCCTGCCCTGGTCATCCATCCAGGGAACCCGAAAAATAATGGCTCGTTCCGGTTCAGTGATACGTTCAATAATTGCCTGGCTACGGTACTCTGGATTGCGATCTAACACCGGCTGGACTGTTTCAAGCAGCTCAGAAACAGCCTGGAGAAATTCTTTTTGGTCAGGGTCACGCTGAATAATATGCGCAGGGATATTTTTCATGAATCAAATTGTTTCGTGTGGTTATATACAAAGGCACGGCCTGACTCTCTGGAGTCAGGCCGTATTTTCATACCTTGTGTTGCAAGCATCATAGGGCGAACACAGAGGTTCGCCCCTACGACAATGAATTCCTTATCACTCTGTTGTTGCCATGTTTACCTGGAATTCAATACCGCGTTCTGTTACATCCATGTTCATCTGCATCTGCATATTCACGTCTTTCATTGCCTCAAAAACAGCCTGGGTTTCCGGCTTTTGGGCATCAGGAATATCCAGGCTGGTTAAACTATCTCCAATTAGACTGTAATACTTGCCATAATCAACATTTGTTGCAAGCAGGCCCTTGGAAGCCTCTAAAGACTCTGAACCCAAGGCCTGAGATAAGGCCTGAGATTGTTCACCAACATATACAGTCAGGTGAGAGCCGTTTATTGCCGCCATCACTGGAAACGGAAGCGGCACAGGTAAGGGCAGCTGAACCGGGGTGCCATCAGCAGGGATTTGTAACTCGGCAAGTGGTGGGAAAAAAGTACCAATCATCTGCACAAAGTTTGTTGGATTTTTCACTGCCAGACTGATCAAGGCATCAACGGTCTTTGGCATAGGAGGAGCATCAGCTTGTTCTGCGTTTTCTAGCTCCAGAGACATCAGCGAAAGGGCAAGTCCTTGTACACCAGGAGCCATCCCTGTCATCATGGCAAGGGCAGCTGGCTGCTGAGATTTTACATCTTCTTGCATTTCTTTGAGAAAAGAACAGCTATACTGCTTCTGGGTAATGGCTGTCCACCGCTCAGTAAGGAAAGGAGCGATTTTTTCTATATTCAGACCAAGGCCAAAAGCAGCAATCGGTGCTTGAGCAGGATTTTTTACATATTGAGGAACAAAGCCACGAAGAGATTGCAGGCCATCCAAGAGTGCTTTGTCTTTATTTTCAACAACAATAAGCGAATTAATCCGGGATGGGGGTGCGGCCAGTTCTAATGCTGTGTATCCGAAAACCGTTTGCGGCCAGTTCTTGCCCATAGCCACTACATCATTACGACAACCCTCGGTTTGTAATTCATCCAGCAAGGGTGTGGTTCCCTGTATTTGCGGTGTAAGGCTCTGCATCATCTTTGCAACACTGTTGCCTTCTTTGGTGATCAGACCGGTAATGAGTTGCTGATGGTCAAGATAACCAACCCAGGCAGGGTGCAGTTTGTACTGCTTTATTAAGGCCTCAACCCGCCCTGTTTCAGCAAGTGCTTTTTCAGGCTTTTGTTGGCCCAGGGCAATGGCCAGAGTCTGTTCGCTATCAACGCCAATATCCAACATAAATACAGCATGCTTACGCTCATTATCCACACCAATGATAAGATCCACTGATGGATGCTTTTCATTTTTTTCAGTTAATGCATAACGGCGGTAGCTGGCCTTGCCCAGGGTTTCATGTGTGCTGGTAACTTCGGCTTTTGCCTCCAGTGCATCAACTTTTTTCTGAAAAGCCTGAACATCCTTTAAACTGATACGCAGTAAAACTGGAGCCAGTCCAACAGTATAGGTGGCGAGCAAGGGTTTTTCCTGGATGCCCCATTTTTCCATTTCTGTCTCTGGAGAGACCATCATTGCATAATAATCAAGCCAAAGCTGGACAGCCATACGTTGCCCAGGAATTTTTACATCCTGCTGAAGAGGATAAAGAGTGTCCGGGTCAAGTTCTTTGATAAAAGCAAAATTATCAGCACTCCATTGAAGTGTTTCAGTGAGTGGAAAGGGTTGCAAGCCACCAGAGAAAAAAATGGTATCTGCTGGCACCACATCAAGCATGGTTACGGGTTTTGGGGCCTCCTGTTTTAGCGGCGGCACCTCTTCCTTCTCTTTCTTATCACAGGCAAAGAGGAAGAAGGATGCCAGAAGACAAAACAAGGCTTTTTTCTTTGTCGATTTCATTGTGCTCCTTTCGGTTATGGGCGACAGGTAATATATGATTACCGTAGCCGCTCCGTTGGCAGAACAGGCATTAAAACTTCATCCCATCTGGCTATCAGCTTAGGCGGGACAGCCTGCAAAATGAGTAAATGAGTGCCTTACTAAGGCGAGTCAGATATGTCGAGGGTTGCTCCGCTCACCCGCAACAAACTACGGGCTTTTTATTTTCGTGAATAAGAATACCCATATTTTGTATGTCAAAATACCTGTATTTTGAAAGGCAAAACCTATGCTGTTTTTCAGACGGTCAAGGCAGGGGCTGCCGGATACCGCCGGGGCACCCCTATATGTTGTCACTCCCTGTCTGGCGGATACAAGAGTCCGCCCTTTGTATCCTGAAAGTTATTCGCTACTTTCATTCTGCTTGAGGAACGGCTCAACTCATATTTTATCGGGTTGCGGGCGATCAGCCCGCGTTAGCGGATATTTTTTTATAATTTGAACCAAGACCTCTTTCTGGCAATTTTACTACACCCAACCATACTAAGTATGGTTCGTAATTTCCATTTGGATTGCTTATCCAAAGAGAAGCAAAAATTAATGAAAATATCAAACAGCTGATTTCTAGTATTAAAATCGCAATATTTAGCATTGCTTAAAGTTTAAGCACCCCTTTTTTTTCAGAGCACCTGGCAGCTCTGGGGAAGAAACCCCAAAGTTCCGTTTGAGCTGTCCATTACAGCCTCCATGCCAATGGGCAAGGCTACATTACCCTGTTGATGACCAATAGGCAACCCGCCCCAGATGGGATACTCAGTTCCCTGAGTGAGTTCCAGAACACGTTTCCAGGCCTGTTCATTCAAACGGAGAATTTCCAAACGATCATAATGACCAGGGTCAAAAACACCAAGGAGAAGCCCGGCAAGCTTATCCAATACCCCGCAACAGGCAAGATGCGTCAACATACGATCCAGTTTATAGAGTGGTTCGCCTGTATCTTCAAGAAAAAGGATTTTACCGGTTAAATCAGGCTGCCAGGGCGTACCCATCATATGGGTAAGGGTGGTCAGGTTGCCACCAGCAAGCCTCCCCTGCCCTCTTTCTCCTGGAACTGAACGGAGAATTTCCAGATCCCTGGTCGGTGCCAGCGGCTGAAATCTATTACTCAGAGCCTCTTTAAAACGTTGGAGAGAGATTGCGTCAGCATTTGCCAGGGTAGTCACCATAGGCCCATGCAGGGTGACCAAGCCGGTTGCAGCAGAAATGCCATTGAGCACCACTGTCAGGTCACTGAAACCAATCAGCCATTTAGGTTTAGAGCGAAGAAGATCAGGCTCCAGCATTCTGATAATGCGCAGGCAGCCATATCCTCCCCTGGCTGCTATCAGGGCCTTGACTGTCTCGTCGTTCCAGAGATGATGAAAATTTCGGACACGTTGTTCATCATTTGCAGCAAGATAGTCAGGGCCACTGTTGTCAGGATGATAATGGCGGACACGGAGATTCAGCCCCCGCAGTATTTGCAGGCCGCTTTCCAGACGTGCCTGGTCGCGCACCGGACCAGCAGGATAGATAACACCGATACTGTCTCCTGGATAAAGCCGAGGAGGAAGGAGAGGAAGAGGCATAACGTTACGACTTTTTAGGTTCGGACAGGCTCAGTGGTGCTTTTTTCTCTCTGTCCTTCGTTTTGCGAGAAACGCTTGAGTAAGAGCTGGATAAGATAAAAACCAAATTCAGGATTTTGATAATACAGCTGTTTGATTTGGGTGTCCGTCATAGAGAGCAATTCAACCTCACTGCCGCACCGTAAGGTGGCCAGACGAAATTGCTCACTGGCAAAAACCCCCATTTCTCCAAAGAGTTCTCCAGGCTGAATAATAATATCAAGTTCATCCACTGTCAGAATGCCTGATTTGAGGAGATATATTTTTTCCGCTTTATCGCCGCGCCGAAAAACAATATCGTTTTTTTCGAATGTTTCTTTATGCATGTGAGGAATCATAAACTCAAAGGACATATCATCTTCAGATGCTGAACGGACTTGTTTGACCAGCTTGAGCATTTGAATCAACCGAAAAAAATTCATCGGCAGCAGGACGGTATGAAGAACAACCAAGGGCATGACTTTAGGCTCTGAATTGACTGCAAAGAGAATAAAAGCCACATTACTTGCCATGCCAATGATTCGCAACGGGATCATGTTCTTCATGTAAAAAGTTGAGAACATTAAAAATGCTGCGAGAAATCCTAAGAGTTGGAGGCAATCCAGTTGGATAAAATCCATAATGACAAGTAAGTCAGAATTGAAGCAGGCAATAAAAAATATAAAGCATTGCTGCAATGAGGTAGTATCAGAAAGCTCTCAGGAGATTACCTCACGAGATTATAACTCCTGATCCCACCACGGTATCCTCTTGATACATGACTGCAAATTGGCCTGGCGTCACAGCCCGTTGCGGCTCTTGAAAACAAACCTGCCAGGTTCCGTTTTTCCCAGGATGTACCTCTGCAACCGCGGCCTGGTGTCGGGAACGAAGCTGCACCTTGCCATGCCAAGGTACTGGTACATCCAGCTGCCATTGCATATCAGAAAGGCTGAGTTCTGTTTGAAACAGCGCGTCATTTTTTCCAATAATAACTTGGTTCTTTTGTGCATCCAGCCCAACCACATACCAAGGCGTTGCATCAGGTATTCCCAGACCTCTGCGCTGGCCTACTGTATATTTCCAAATCCCCTCATGCGTTCCCAGGATTTTACCGTCTGTTGTCACAATATCTCCTTGTACTTCCTGGAGTCCTTGCTCATTAAGAAAGGATGCCAGATCCTGTTGGGCAAGGAAGCAGACATCCTGGCTCTCATCGCCATTAAATTGGCTAAAACCCAAGGACCTTGCCTGGAGATAAATATCTTGTTTCCGGCGATCAGCCAGAGGAAAAAGGCTGTGCCGGAGCTGCTCAGGAGTAAGACGGCAAAGAAAATATGATTGATCTTTTTTGGGATCCTTACCACGTCGGAGAAGAACAGTGTTTTTTCGCTGCTCTCGCCCTACATAATGACCGCTTGCTGTTTTTTCCATGCCTTGGGCATGCATAGCCTGGGTCAGCAGGCCAAATTTAATGATCCGGTTACAGATCACACAGGGATTAGGAGTCCGGCCTTGGCGATATGCAGCACAAAAATAAGCAATAACCTTTTGGATAAAGTCCTTCTCCATTGCCACCAAATGGAACGGAATCCCAAGCTGATCAGTAACCGCCTGAACCTTATCAATCTGCTCATCAATGCCAGGCAGGGGCAATTTCATAAAAAAACCATGAACAGCAAACCCCTGTTCCAGCAAGGTTGCAGCAGCAACCGTGGAGTCAACACCGCCACTCATGGCAACACCAACAGAAATGGGAGTGTTCTTTTCAGTTTTTCCAGATTGTTCAGGCATAGTTATATTCACTGCCTTGAGTTAAGTATCCCCTTGGGTTAAGCATTCCGTCCGTATTCATCGTCAAAGCGGACAATATCGTCTTCCCCAAGATAGCTTCCGATCTGGATTTCAATAAGCTCCAAAGGGATCACACCAGGGTTTTCCAGACGATGGGTGGTTCCCAAAGGGATATAGGTTGACTCGTCTTCCCGCAGCAGGATCTCCTGTTCACCGTTTTCTACACGGGCAGTTCCCCGGACAACAACCCAATGCTCGTGGCGATGATGATGCATCTGCGAGGAAAGCCGGGCACCTGGGCTTACAGTGATCCGTTTTATTTGAAAACGATCATGGATCTCCAGGGTGGTGTAACTGCCCCAGGGCCGATACACTGTTCGATGGCTATGAAACTCGGTCCGTTTTTGTTTTTTGATTTTATTGACTATCTTCTTTACATCCTGAGACCGATCCATAGGAGCGACCAAGACCGCATCAGAGGTTTCCACCACAAGGGTGTCTCGTAAACCGATTGCAGCCACCAAGGTATCTTCAGAGCGGATAAGGCAATTTTTAACATCTTCAAGGAGCACATCACCACTGACCACATTACCGCCCTGGTCTTTTTCAGTGACTTCCCAAAGGGCCCGCCAGGAACCAATATCATTCCAGCCAAAATCAGCCTCAACCACCACTGCTTTGTCTGTTTTTTCCATCAGAGCATAATCCACTGAATCAGCCGGGCTTTGCTGCATAGAATCAGGATCAAAGCGGAAAAAGACTCCATCAGGAGTCCCTTTTTTCACAGCTTCTTGCATACAGGAGACAATATCAGGGGTGTATGTCTGTAGTTCAGCAAGGAGCAGCTCTGTTGGAAAGGCAAACATGCCACTGTTCCAGAAATAATTCTTGTCTGCAAGATACTGCTCTGCTGTTGGCAAGTCAGGTTTTTCCACAAAGGATTGAACAGCATGCTCTGCACCTCTGCGGATATAGCCGTATCCGGTTTCCGGGCGATCCGGCACAATACCAAAGGTGGCAAGTCTGCCTTGTTTGGCAAGTTCTTTTGCCTGCTGTACAGTCTTGATAAAATCATCTGGCCGGGCAATAAGATGATCTGCCGGCAAAACCAGTAACAGGATATCATCCCCTCCCTGTTGGTTCTGTTGTTGGGCAAACAGGGCTGCACCACAGACTGCCGGGGCAGTGTCTTTGCCAAGGGGCTCAAGAAGGAGCTGGTAGTTCTGAAAAAGGTTCAGTTCTTCAACCTGGGAACGGGTTAGAAAACGGTGCTCTTCGCCCACAACAATAAGCGGCGGCAAGGCATCCGGGATAAGGCTGACCCGAATCAGGGTTGTTTGCAAAAGAGAATGTTCGCCAATCAGACTGAGGAGTTGTTTAGGGTACAGCTCCCGGGAAAAAGGCCAGAGACGGGTACCAGTGCCACCAGCAAGGATAACAGGTTGAATGCGCATATTTTTTGATATGTATTTTTTAAGAATTACCCCAGGATCAGGGCGAGCAGCTCCTCAGTTTTTTCCTGTAAGAGTTTTGTATCAGCACGGGTCTCTACATTGAGACGAAGGACTGGCTCGGTATTGGATTTCCGGAGGTTAAAACGAAAGTCCGGGTAAGCAACAGAAAGGCCATCAGTATAATCTTTTTCACCGTCACTGTACAGTTTTTCTACGCGCTTAATCGTCGCATCAGGATCAGCAACTGTGGAGTTTATCTCCCCGCTCACCGGATAGGCTTGCATCTGTTCATCAATCAGCGCAGAAAGAGAAGTGCCCTGCTCGCAGATCAGTTGGACAACCAGCAGCCAAGGAAGCATACCTGAATCACAATAACCAAAGTCCTGAAAATAATGATGGGCCGACATTTCCCCACCGTAGATTGCCTGCTCTTTGCGCATTGCCTCTTTAATAAAGGCATGTCCGGTCTTGGTCATAACTGCCTTGCCACCTGCGGCCTGAACAATCTCCTGGGTATTCCATATCAACCTGGGGTCGTGGAGGATGGTTGCCCCAGGATGACGTTTCAGTATTGCAGCAGCTAACAGGCCAACAATATAATACCCTTCAATAAACCGACCGGTTTCATCAAAAAGGAAGCAACGATCAGCATCTCCGTCCCAGGCAATCCCCAGGTCTGCCCCATGTTCTTGCACAGCCTGGGCCGTTTCTTCCCGATTTTCCTGCAAGAGAGGATTAGGCACCCCTTGGGGAAAACTGCCGTCTGGTTCATGGTTAAGCTGAATAAAAGTAAAGGGAAGGTGCTGTTCTAAAAGATTAATCACAGGTCCTGCACAGCCGTTGCCTGCGTTACTAACAATGGTAAGCGGCTGTAAGGTTTCCTTCTTGAGTGAGGAAAGGAGGTGCGAAATATAGAGGTGTTTATTAGGCATTTTACTATGCTTGCCAATATGATCTGGCTGTTGCGGCAGGGCACTCTGATACCATTCATCAGAACCAGCTTTTTCAGCCACCTCCAGCAGGCCGGAGTCCGCAGATATGGGGCGGGCACCTTTACCAATAAATTTCATACCATTATAATCAGCAGGGTTATGACTGGCTGTTATCATTATCCCGCCATCAACCCCATTACCCTCTCCCTCAAAGACAGCAAAATAGATTTCTTCAGTGCAGCACAGCCCTATATCAATAACATCAATTCCAGCCCTCGTCAGTATCTGACAGAGGTATTCGCTGATTTCCGGGCTGGATAGCCGAATATCATGCCCTATAACGACCTTGCCAGCATCAATTTGTCGGCAAAAGGCCAGTCCGATACGGGCGGCAATATCATTATTCAGCTCATCCGGCACACGTCCCCGGACATCATAGGCTGTAAAACATTTGAGTGATTCCGACATAACTGACCTCTAAAAAATGAAAAAATTTTAACAAACAAATTTTGATCAACAACAATAAATACGTTATACTCAAGCGTTACATTTGAGCAATAAGGAAAATAATAAGTAGGTAATTCATATCATACAATTAGCCCCTGATGCAAGGAACAAGTGCTTTTCAGGTGGATTTGAAGATAATTTGGAGAAAAAATGAAAGGTATTATTCTTGCAGGTGGTTCTGGAACCCGGCTTTATCCGTTAACCAAAGTGATGAGTAAGCAGCTGATCCCTGTCTATGATAAACCGATGATCTATTATCCGCTTTCTGTGCTTATGCTGGCAGGAATCCGCGATATTTTGATTATTTCCACGCCAAGCGATTTGCCAAGATTTATTGAGTTGTTTGGAGCTGGAGAGCAGCTTGGATTGAATATTTCCTATGCTGAACAGCCCCGTCCGGAAGGACTGGCACAAGCCTTTCTCATTGGCAAAGACTTTATTGCCAATGACCCGGTTGCCCTTGTGTTAGGCGATAATATCTTTTTTGGCCAAGGTTTTGCCGGGATTGTACAGCGATGCAGCAAATTGACAGATGGCGGCACTATTTTTGGCTATTTAGTCAAAGACCCAGAGCGCTATGGCGTTGTTGAATTTGATAAAGACAGAAAGGTGAGAGGCATTGAGGAAAAACCAGAAAAACCCAAATCCCGTTACGCAGTGCCTGGTTTATATTTTTATGATAACTCAGTGGTTAATATTGCCGCCTCCATCAAACCTTCGCCACGGGGAGAACTGGAGATTACAGATGTTAACTCCTGCTATCTTGAACAGGAAAAATTGACTGTGGAACTGCTGGGCCGCGGTTTTTGCTGGCTGGATACCGGAACCCATGAATCCTTGCAGCAGGCATCCAGTTATGTCCAGGCTGTGCAGGATCGTCAGGGACTGAAGATTGCCTGTATTGAAGAAATTGCCTATCGCCAGGGCTATATTACTGCTGAACAGGTTACAGAACTTGCAGACTCTATGTTGAAAAATCAATATGGTCAATATTTGATATCAATCCTGGAAGAGAGAAAAATTCCAGGGGCAAAAAATGGGCTGGTTATATAAATAAAATATAGTATACCCAGGGTGTTACCCTGGGCTATTATATATTGCCCTTTCAGGGCATTGATTCCTGGTGGTGAGCATCCGGGAACCTGAGCAAGTGACATAAAAAAAAGCCCCAACGGGGCTATATCTGACCAGCTCAGGGTAACACCCTGAGTGTTTTTAACGAAAAATCATGAATATCTTAATAGCAGGTGCAGGCGGTCAGCTGGGACAGGATTGTCTCAAGATTATAGGTGAAAAAAATACTGTCCACGGCCGAACCTCGGGACAGCTTGATATTACCGACCAAGCACAGGTTGAGCGTGAAATACAAACCTTGCAACCAGATGTGCTGGTCAATTGTGCTGCCTATACAGCGGTAGATGCCTGTGAAGATGACCAGGAAGCCTGCTGGGCTGTTAATGCTCAAGGGCCGGGCTATTTGGCTGAGGTCTGTGCTGCAAAAGGTGTGCGACTTATCCATATCTCAACAGATTATGTTTTTGCAGGAGACAAACCGATTCCCCAAGCCTATACAGAGCTGGATTCAGTTGCCCCATTATCTGCCTATGGAAAAAGCAAGTTAGCTGGAGAACAAGCAATCCGGGACAAGATGGATAATTTTTTTATCCTGCGCACTTCCTGGCTTTATGGGATAGGCGGTAATAATTTTCTCAAGACAATGTTGCGGTTGGCAATGGCTGATTCAGAACGAACCATCCGGGTGGTGAATGACCAATACGGTTCTTTAACCTGGACCATGACTTTGGCCCGTCAGATTGATCTGCTCCTCGCTTCAGATCTCACTGGTATTGCTCATGCTACTGCTGAGGGTTCCAGTACCTGGTATGAAGGGGCTAAATATTTTTTGCAATCTCTGGGAATCCCATTTTCTCTTGAACCTTGCACTACAAAAGAATACCCTACCCCGGCCCACCGGCCAGCAAATTCCATCCTGGAAAACAGCGTCCTCAAAACGCAAGACCTGAATCTCATGCAGACATGGCAACAGGATATTGATGCCTTTATTGAGCAGTATCGGGATACCTTGCTTGCACCGTACTGAAGGAAAAAATCCCACCTCATCTGAGATGGGATAAACAATGCGACAACAGTACTCCCTTTATTTTTTTGGGAGAGAAGCACCTTCTTTTGGCCCATAGGCCGCACTTAATGCCTGCAATCCTCCTTTGAGGATGTAGACATTATCAAAGCCAATATGACGCAGGGCTGTTCCGGCAACCGTGGCGCGAGCACCGGACTTACAGATCATCACCACCATCTTATCAGTGGGAAGACGTTTCAGGTTTTCCTCTGTAAAAAGCTCGTTAATTGGAATAGCCATGCTGCCCGGCATGGTCATACCTATCATTGCAGCTTCTCCAGAGGTCCGTACATCAACAGCTACGTATTCTTTTCCTGCCTGAAGATTTTTGATAAATCCACTGGGCTTGATAAAATGGAGTTCTTTTCCTACCGTCTTACCCTCTGCCGGGGCAAACAGCTTGGCATAGCTTTCAGCCATTTTTGCATCATATGACCATGCAGCAGAAGCAACACTCAGACATACTCCGATGGCGGCAGCCATTATCCCTATCTTCTTCATTGGGTTATCCCTCCAATTGCTCCGATATAAAAAAACCGAAAAACTGCGGAGCCTGCTGTTTCCCGGAAAATAGATTTGACATTTCATTACATGAATAAACGAAATTGACAAGTTTTTTTTGCAGTTCCTGGATTCAGATTTACCATCTGTCACTTTCGTCATAGGTATCACGTTAAAATCGTTATACGTATAACGGCAAGTTCATTATTAGTATAACGACAGATTCGTTATACGTATCATGGCAAGTTCGTTATACCTATAACGACCAAATCGTATCAGGTATCACGGCAGAAATACCTGAGTCTGCTAAGGCCAACTCGCCTGCAACGCCCGTTGCACAGCCTGAAGGTCTTTCCAGGTGGCCTGTTTCATTTCTGGATGCTGCAAGAGTAACCGGGGATGGTACGTAGGCATAATTTTGCCTATTGCGCCAGTCGAATACTTATAGGTATGAAAACGGCCCCGGAGACGCGCCAAGGGAGCCTTGGTCTTGAGTACAGATCGACACGCAGCATCGCCCATGGCGCAGATCAATTTTGGACGAATAATCTGGAGTTCTCGTTCCAGATGGGAAAAGCATGCCTGTTCCTGTGCAGAACCGGACTGAACAGGAGCAGTTTGAGGACATTTTATTGCATTGGTGACATAGACCGATTTTTGCCCAAGGCCAATGGCCTGCATCATCCTCCAGAGCATGGCATCTTCCTCTTTACCCCAGAGCAGGCCCTGTTCCCAGGAGTTTCCGATAAAATAATCTCCCACCACCATTAAACGAGGCGTTGGACTCCCCTGCCCTGGAATAATTCTGGGTTCAGCATCTGAAGTACAGCAACGGCACTGAACAAGTTCCTGGTTCAACATCTGAAGCTGCTGTTGAACAGATGTCGTTTCGGGCTTTGCCGGGCTTTGCTTATACTTCTGGTCAGAATAGGGACGAGCAACCTGGGGCTTGTTTTTGGGAAAAGAGTTGGAGTGCCCTGCCCTGCCCTGTTGACTGGATGAAGAGACTGGCTGCTGTTTCCGCACCCTTTTCTGTACTTGAGTGAGAAATTGCCGGAGTTCCGGGAGAGCCGGGTACGCAACAAGGCCCATTTCCTGGTGAAAAGCAAGGAAATGGCGCACCTGCCTGGTCAGCAATGCTAATGATCCCGGATCAACCTGTTCTTTTTTTTTCTGGGCTGACAAAACATACTCCAGTGCTTATATCTTTTTTGTACATAATTGATCCCACCCCTCGAGCCTGGGTGGGACAATACATCATGAAAGTTGATTGGGCGACTCCAAAGAACCACCCTAGCCTTTGGATAGTAACGTCTCTTTCATCACGTTCCTGGAACAACGTGTTACGAATAATAATTTTGGAGCAATATTATGCCTATCTATGAGTATGTATGCAAAAAATGCACAAAGCAGTTTGAGGTACTCAAAACCTCATCCAATGACAATGAACCCGTGCAATGTCCGGACTGCGAAAGCTCAGATGAAGTACACAAGACAATCTCTTCAGGGATATTTCGGATGAGTTCCGCCAGTGCTTCGATTCCTTGCGGCCCTGCTGGCGGTTGTCCGTCCAACTCGGGCTTCTCCTGAGCATAGAATAACGAGAGCCCGTGCGGCTTTCTGTACCTTTAACTCTGGGCGGACACAACGATCCGCCCCTACGAGCTTTTTTGCTCAAGATACGCACGCAAAAGCTTTTCTTCCTGTTCAAGGAGGTTGAAAAATGATTGAACCAAATGAATATTCTCCTCCTTGGCAGCAGTCTCCAGACGGTAGGCCGCCTCCCGAAGCCGCTCCGCAGAGGCATTGGCACACATGCCTTTAATCTTATGGGCACTCTGCAAAATTTCCTGTACATCATCGCTGTCTATGGCAGCCTGTAATTCCGTAAAATCATCAGAAAGATACTCAGGAAAGGCGTCTATAAATTCGTCAATGCCTTCTTCACCGCCCATACGCTCCACAAGATCAACCCGGTTGAAAATAGGCAGATGGTCCAGGGAAAGATCCGGTGAATGTTCCTGTTCCGCTTGCCCGTCTTCCTCTTGCCGAATTTTTCCTTGTGATTCCTGCTCTGCTCCCTGCTGTTCCTCTGCCTGACATTTCTGTGTTTTTTTCATTCGTTCCTGACAGAGTTGCTGTTGCAGCACAGTGAAAAGATGCTCCCGATTGACCGGTTTGGGGATATAATCGTTCATGCCAGCGGCAAAACATTTCTCCCGGTCTTCTTTAGTGGCATCGGCGGTCATGGCGATAATCGGTACATCTGAGCGCAGCACATCGGAGTCAGGATTGCGGATATGTCGTGTTGCTTCATAGCCGTCCATCTCCGGCATCTGAATATCCATAAGCACCAGATCATACTCTTTTGTCTGGAGCATCTCAAGGGCCTGGACTCCATTCTCTGCCACATCCGCCTCCAGATCAATTTTTTTGAGAATGGACAGAGCCACGTATTGATTCACTTTATTGTCTTCCACCAAGAGCAGGTTTGGTGTCTCAGTTGAAAATTTATGAAAACCTGTTTGTTCTTTTCGAGTGATAAAGGAATCTTTGGATGCTTTCTCCATCAAGACCGTACACCAAAAAATACTCCCCTTCCCTTCTTGACTCGTAACCCCGACGGAGCCTCCCATAACTTCGCTTAATCTTTTGCAGATAGCAAGTCCCAGCCCTGTGCCACCGTATTTTCGCGATGTCGAGGTGTCTGCCTGGGAAAAGGACTGAAAAAGTCGATCCATTCTTTCTTCAGGAATGCCAATACCGGTATCCTGCACAGATATTCTGAGTTCAAGGTTCTTGTCCTCTTGCTCGGCAGTGCTAACATGCACAGTAATGCCGCCGCGCTCTGTAAACTTTATGGCATTGTTAAGAAAATTCAATAAAATTTGCTGAACCCGAACCGGGTCACCCAGAAGGTAAGGATGAATATCCGTATTGATTTCCAGGTTAAGATACAACCCCTTGTCCTGAGTTCTGATACGCATGGGTCTGATAACTGCTTCCAGCAACTCCTCAAGATGAAAAACTATCTGCTCCAGTTCGAGCTTGCCTGCCTCAATTTTTGAGAAATCAACAGCAATTCAGAGCCTAAACTTTTTTCAATATGAGAATAGCGCAATGAGAAATTTTGGGCGCAACTATCCCGCCTCTTCAATTTAGACATGTTTGAAAAGTTAGGTTACCCTCTGGTTGTTTGTTTT
>NZ_JALAAI010000080.1:0-19160 GCF_052785085.1 Candidatus Electrothrix sp. | reverse complement strand
GTGTGCTCTTCCGATCTCCAAAACGTTTGATATGTCAAACACGAATAAAAAATGTTTACGAAAATATTTTTGTTCAACTATGCTATTTCAGCATTTGAGAGGGGTTCGGGAATTGCTGCCCCGTGAAAGGCACTGCCCTTGTACGGCGGCAGGCGAAGGGATGTTTCCGCCTGGAGGTGGAACAGGTGTTTGGAAACGGTCAGCAGGTTGAACCGTTTGTCAAGGTGTTGATCATGCATGAGTAACCTGGCATAGAGGCACGGCGTTGCCCTACACTGTACATCTTTCCGTTGTGGTGCATCAAGGGCGACCACTGGTCGCCCCTACAGTCGTACCCCCGTTCCAAAACCGGGCAGCCTTTCTCAGAGATCAAGCTCGTCCGGCGACCCGACCAGCACGGCCTGACGATGAACTTCCTTTAGTCTCTTCAGGTCAGCGCAGCAGCTGATTTTCTTCCTGATACCTGAAGTGATACCGCCGAAACGCACTTCCAAAATATCCAGCACGGCCTCTCTGGCATTTTCGATCCGACCCCTACTTATTCCCTGGCTTATCCCCTGGCTTATCCCTTGGCTTATTCCTTGGCTTATTCCTTGATTTCTTCCCTGCTCAATATACTTATCAATGAAATTCTGCATGAAATCCTCCCCAACGCCACTCCGGTCCAGAACCTCCCGGACAGCATCTTCATCAAACGTTTTTGTGGCCCTGACAACATAGCGCAACAAAAGCTCCAGCATTTCAAGCGCATCCTGTTTTTCACCGGCATCCCGCAGGAGCGAGAGTATTTTGGGCAGCCTGGAATGCAGGTCAGGATCAAAAATATGCCGGAGCACCAGCAGAGTGATGCGGTCAAATACCCCGCCCCGGATCTCCTCATCTGAAAGCACAGACAGATCATGTACTTTCCAGCTGAAATTCGGAATAAATGGGGCCAGCTCATCGTCGTTCTGGACAATGAGCGAACTGAACCGGTCAGAAAGCCGCCATTTCTTTCGCCCGTGATACAACACCAGTGGAACCACGGCAGGCAATTTCCGGTCTTTCGGGTACTGTTTGCGGTGCTGCTCCCAGAACCTGACCAAGTAGCGCAGGAGTTGCAGACCGGTCCAGGGGTCGGGAGAGCTTTTATGCTCGAACAGCAGGTAAAGGTAGAGCATGTGCTCCTGATAACGCACCCTGTACAGCAGGTCCGAGAAATGCTGGCGCAACTCCTTTTCCACAAAGGAATCCTTAACCGCAGTCAGTGATTCCAGATCAATCTTCTGCAGGATTGCCCTGGGTAGATATTCCCGCAGAAACCCGGCAGCGATCTCTTTTCTGCCAAAGGTTTCGCGGAAAAAACTGTCATGCGGGTTGGTTACATCGCTCATCTGTCACATTCGCCTGTTATCAAATATGTAGGGGCAGGCCCCTGTGCCTGCCCGGTCAATCTTCCGTTGTGGTCAGCAGTAAGGGCGATTCGCGAATCGCCCCTACGTCGTAACCCCGTTCCGAAACCGGTCAATTGGACGACTGTATCCTCATCATTTTCTCTTGCTGCATTACACAGAGCCATGTCACCCACGAATTCTCCGTTTCAACAAGACATAAAAATCTCCTCTTTTTGCTATCATCTGAACAAACACCGTCTTTGTCTGCTCATCTACGATATAGGCTATCCTGAATTGCTGCCCTGCAATTTTAAAATGATATGAAAATGTTCCACTCAAATCTCCTGATAACGTTTCTCCTGTTCCGGGATCTGATAAAATCTTTGGAATATGCGCGTTTCGTATCTTTTTACGTATCGCCGGATCAATTTTTTTTAGATCCTTTTTAATTTTAGGATGATATCTGGCCTCATACATCAAAAGCCTCATCTTCACTCAGGTATTCTACTTTTTGCGACTTCAAATCTTGGTTACGTTTCAATAACTCAGAGCCTTTTTCTGTCAAAAAAAGAGAAAGGGTTTCCAGCTCCTTCCTGTTCAACCTGTTAATCATACTGGCGAGTTGCCGTATCGGCACATTAACTTTCATTTCCGGCATAATCAACTCCTGTGTTCATATTTCCTGAAAGGGCGACCGCCGGTCGCCCCTACGTCGTAACCCCGTTCCAAAACCGGTCAAGTCGACACCTGGACCTACCCACCCGAAGGTTGGAGAGAGAGTATGGTCGTAACCCCGTTCCAAAACCGGTCAAGTCGACACCTGTAACAATAGTCGCTTCTGTTTTAATGCTAAGTGGTCGTAACCCCGTTCCAAAACCGGTCAAGTCGACACCACATTGGCAGTTCAAGTTCAGTGCTGTCGAATGCGTCGTAACCCCGTTCCAAAACCGGTCAAGTCGACACCCCGATGGGGATTTACATAGTTCTTTCCTATTTCTTGTCGTAACCCCGTTCCAAAACCGGTCAAGTCGACACCCGGAGTGCTCGCGGAAATTATGAGCATTCCCTCATTGTCGTAACCCCGTTCCAAAACCGGTCAAGTCGACACCTTAGCTAAGGCTAATGAAATCATCCAAAAAGGAGTCGTAACCCCGTTCCAAAACCGGTCAAGTCGACACCGTTGGATGACTTTAGCAGAACTAAAAAACACTAATCTGTCGTAACCCCGTTCCAAAACCGGTCAAGTCGACACCATATGCAAGATATCGCGATTGAAAAATCGCTGTATGTCGTAACCCCGTTCCAAAACCGGTCAAGTCGACACCCAGATGACTGTGCAAATAAGATGGCACAAAAAATGAGTCGTAACCCCGTTCCAAAACCGGTCAAGTCGACACCTGCACCCCTTTTTCACAACCAAAAATCAACAAATTACAATACGGTTTGCGGGCGGTATCGTTTCGACACCCTGCTGCCTCGCTCAAACCTCTCAAAAATCCCGTTTTCTTCAGTAATATCAACATGCGGCGCGTTTCACCTCCTCGTTTTCGCCTAAACACTTAAACATACGTTATTTTATCCACTTTTCCTCCTTTTTGAATTTCAAATTCACGGACGAGCCGTGGTGTTTGATTTCACTCAATTTCTTCTTTCTACCCTTTTCCGCCCCAAAACGCAACTCATTCCTCCCCGGCCAGAAAACGGGCCACCCGGTCCCGTTTTTCCGCCAGGGAATGCCCGTCCCATTCCTTGTCATACTCGGGCCAGTCCCCAACAACCTGATCTTCGGGTAAATGATAGCCCACCTGCCCGGTGGGCAGATCGATCATCAACACGGGCCAACCCGGCGAATCCGGGTCACGTCGCAGTCCCACCTTCATGCCCAGCTGGCGGGCCAGTTTTGCCAGGGCCTGCACAGCTTGGTTGCGGTCGAAATAGGCATCGTCCAGGGTGCTGCTTTGGTTGATTTTCTCTTCTTCCATTCTCTTCTCCAAGTGGTACAAGGGCGAACACATAGATTCGCCCCTACGCCACCCAAAATAATGGGTAGGATATTAATTTTTATCTGGTTCCCAAGCTCCAGCTTGGGAACCGTTTTCCCCTGAAGCTCTGCTTCATTTCCCGAAGCGGAGCTTCTCTCTTTACTCTGCCCAAGCAGAGCTTGGGCACTAGGAAAACTAGGAAAAAAGCTTGGGCACCAGGGAAAAAGGTAGGGGCACGGCGTGCCGTGCCCCTACAAGCTCCAAGCATCATATTTCTTCTTGGCTCGTTTGCTGCCGCCGCTTTTCCAGCGGTACGCCCATTTTCTCTTGTCCGCCGCAGCTAAGACCAGCTCCTTTACCGCTGTTTTCCGCCCTGGGTCCGCTATATTTCCCCAAAGCTTGGAAAGAGCTGGCCCTACAATTCTATCTTCAAGTTCTTTTTCCGTCAGCTGATCAAAGGACTTTTTATCCATTGCAGTGATTTCATCTTTCAGCCACTGCACAGCCGGTGTCTCCTCCTCACCGGGTTCAACGATAAAGTTGGATACGGCCTGTTCGCCGCAAACCGTGGACCGAGCCTTGGTACCGACAGCGGAACTCCGCAGCTCATAAAAAACAGGCAGAAATTCATGCGCAGGATTGAGTTGCGGCAAGGGAGCAGCTTCTTCTTTTTTCTCATCTTTCAGATATCCCTTGCGCCACCGCACTGGCACACCGGCCCGCAGAGCCTTCAATGAACCAGCCTTGCGTACCTGCTTCAAGGTCTCATCATCAATCAGAGATGCATCATCCGCAGCAGCTTCCGCTGTTGTTTTGCCGCCACCGTTCAGCAGCCCGTCCACAGCGTAACGCTCTTTCCTGTCAATATACTCGGTTTTCGTTATTTCAATCTGAACAATGCCCATCCCCAGCGGTTTACCCAAGCCCAGGCGATGATAGAACCCGTGTTGCGGGTCCGGTACCAGAGCCGTCTTGAGCAGGGTCAGTTCCGCATCACTGAGGTTGTCAAAAGCAATACTGAACTCAAACTGCGTGCCCGGCTTGATGGGTTCACACAGGAGCTTATTCTTCACATCCAGAGTACTCTCCCCCTGTTTCGGTTTTGTCCGGTATTCAGCTGAATCAAGCTCATCCGGCTTCTCACGCAGGAGGTAGAACTTTCGACCATGCGGCAGGGGATGAGGTGGGGAAGGAGCTTTAATATATTCTCTCAGATCATCATAAGTTATTTCAGGATCGGCCAGGCTACGGCGAAAATACAAAGAAGGCCGATCAGTTTTAAATTTCTTCTCCCCCTCTCCCTCATATCCTTTAGGTTTTGGCGAGGATAGTTCCCGTAATACAACCGAATCACCAAGCACGTCTTCTCTTGTTTCCCCGATCGGCAGCACGGCATCATAAAACCGCACCCGCGAGGCAAGGTTGTGGGTATCCTTTTCCTGCCCGCTATGCACGGGCGAACACAGGGATTCGCCCCTACGATCCTTGGAACATTCCTTATTATTCTCAACAACCCCGAACAGCAGCTCTGCCGGGGTCAGGCCGCTGTTCTGCGCTCGCTCTTCGTTCCACGGCGGCAGATCGGCATCAATGTTCGCAAAGGCCGGATGAAGATCAGGATGCAGCACCCGCAAAGCAGACTGACTGAGTGTTTCGGCCAGAGAGGCTATCATCCCGCGCAGGCTGTTGGCTGGGATAGCGGGTTGGTCGTTCCAGGTATATTGACAGACAACGGTCGGATGATCCGGGGTTTGCTCATTGCTGTGGCGGTCAGTATACTCATTACTATGGTGTTCGTTACCCACCACTGTGGGGCTGATGGTGCAGAGTCGGCAGGTGAATTTCCCGGAATGGCGTCCGGTCTGCCACAGGTCATGACGGGCTTGAATCTTTGCGGAACTACTTGCCCCTTGCTCCGTTATTTCCTGCTGCTCACAGCCGGTATCATAATCATACGTTGCCCGCAGACGCTGTCCATCATCCTGATTCTTTTTTATTATGCCGGTAACAGGAATAAAGTTATACGGCAGATAGAATTCTTTCATGCTTGCCCTCCTCTTGCTGCGATCCTGTTGTACAGGGCCTCCACCCATTGTTGCGCCGCTTCTGTGCCGATAACCTCCTGTATTTCATCCAGCAGAATCTGTCGGTCTCCAAAGGTCTTGCCGTTATATTCAAGCTGAAACGTCATCCTGCCGTAGCCCTTGACTTTACCCCAGCCGATCTGCATATCTCCGTCCATACCATCAAGCAGAACCAGCAGCAGCATACCCTTCCACCAGTCACCATCCGGGACCATCCGTAAATCAATGAGACAGCCCTTGGCCGAGAGTTTCTCACAGACAGCAGCCCGAACCTTGTAATTGGCCCCTTTATTCACTCCGCCAGTAAAACGATCCACGCCGATGAAATGCTGGATATGGCCTGAGGCCTTGCCTCTTGCCTCGGTCAAACGCAGGGCACCTCTTCTTTCCTCGGAGCCGAAGAATTCTTTGACCAAGGATTCTGCTCTGTCAGCCGCCGCACCTTCGGAAAGGCTGTACTGCTGATGGGCAATAGTGGCCAGGATACGCCGGGCACGACCTCGAATGGCCCCGGCCAGAGTTCGTGCAGGAATAAGGGCGTGGGCTTCCTCCCCGTTGCGATGGTTACGGCTGTATTCAAGGTCAGGAAAAACCTCTCCTTCTTTCTCTTTCGATTTGTCCTGTACATATTCCGGTTCATTGACCAAAAACGGCCCGTCCGGCAGGATGTCCAATCTAAAAGAAACCGGAGCAGTATCTGCGTTTATCAACAGAGCGGAAATATCAGCGAACTGCACCGCATCTGTCAGCAGATTCATGGGCGGTGGTTCCAGGGAATCTCTGACCAGCCAGCGTAGCTCCTCTTCCGAGGTCAGCACTTCAACCCGCTCCAATTCCCACTGTATTCGCCCATAACCTTTGGTCACCCCGGAACCGATAGCAACACCCTCTGTGTTCCACTGTTCGGTAAGAGCCAACAGCTGCGCCAGTTCCTTTTCCGTGAGTTTCTCCGCCCCATCTTTTCCGGCTTTATTGCGGCTCTCAATCTGAAACTGGACAGTAAAAACAGAACCTTTTGGCACCAGTTCATAGCAGAACAGCTTGCCCTTTTCCGCTGTCCCGGTTATCGGACAGATAGAAACACTGTGGCGGAGAAAGGTATGTCGGTCTTCGGAAAAACCAGGCAGGTCGGGAAATCCCAACTCCTTTGCCAATGTCTCCGGTATGTCCTGCAAACAGGCATCATAAACCCGCAACAGGCCAGCCTCGCGGGCGGCTGGTATCTTTCCTTGTTCCTCATCGGCATAGCCAAAAAACTTCCGATAAAACGATGTCTGCTGGTTTAAAAAAGATGCCAAGGAACCGCGCAGGGTGGAGCCAGGAATATAGGCCCTGTTTTCATAATCCCGACAGACGGTGTTGTAACGCCCTTCCATCTCATTTTCTTTTTTCTCTTTGTCCTTCTGTTCTTCCTCTGTTTGCTTAACTCCATCCAGAGAAATCCTCCCAATAACCTTGGCCCTGTTCGGGTCAGCAGTAGCTCGTTTTGCTGAGACTTTCTCGGTCTCTGATGGTGAAGCATTCCGCTCCCTCTGCAAGGCCAAGTCCCCATCGCCGATGTGCAGATCGCTCAGGCAGGTCAGGGTACCGGTCACAAGGATACGTTTATATATTTTCATTGTCCCCCTCCTGCCGCTTTTTCCGCCAATTCTCCTATCGCTGTCCATTGCTCAGACTTGGGTTGCAGCTTCCTGTGTTGTTCCAGGTTCACCGCAATCTCACCGAAACCGTTTTCCCGGATCCAGGGATTTTTCTGCCAATCCGAGGAGACATCATCCAGTTGGGGCAGGCCGCAGAGCTGCCAATCACGCAATTTTTCCTTTGCCTTGCCCTCATCGGAAATTTCAACTACAAAAACACTGCCCGGCACAGTGAAGATCTCTGGGTTATAGGGCTTGGATTTATTAAATCGTTTATGCCAGTACTCACCGCCCAACAACTCCTGGGCAGCATAAAAATCCACTAAGCGTAGAGATTCGCCTGACAGCTCAAACCAGTTGGCGGCATAAGCATTGAACAAAATATCATGGGCACCGGTGGCTTCGGCAATTTGTCCGGGTTTAAGCAGACGGGCATGACTCAGCAGGGTGAGGGTCAGAACGGTTCCGACAGCATACTCCTCAATCGTCTCCACCGGTTGACGAAACAGCTTGTCGCGTACTTCCACCGCAGCCGAGGCCCCGGTTTTACCGAGCCAGTGCAGCCCGTGTTCTTCCAGTACCTCGACAAGCTCCCGGAAAATCTCCGCCCGCTCCCCTGCGGGAGGACCGCCGCCTTCTTCCGTAGGCAGGGTAATATTTGCCAGCCAGCAATAATCCCCTGGCTCCACCGCTTCAATACTGAACAATTTATGATCCTCAGATGCCCCGGTTGTGCTGTCAATTGCCGTATGAATACTCAGGCTGCGTGAGGGACGGGCAGGCAAGACACATTGCTCGGCAGCCAGTTCCCAGACCTGATTTTTCCAATCAATGAAAAAGGTCGGGGCCTGTCCGTTAATCAAACCCGCTTCCTGCATCAAAGCGATATCGTACAGGCATGTTTTCCTTTCGGAATCCTCAGCTGCAACCGTGGTGAGCGGCAGGGGCAAGGGGCGGCATACCTGACTGAGAGAGGGCTGGGCACGGGTGATGCAGAGTTGATCAAGATATTGGCTGAGAAGCGGATATTTCGAATTGCTTATTTCGGAAAAAAGATCAAATCCCTTGCCTGCACCGCGCAGGAAGGTGGCAAGAGCCCCTTTGATCGCTCCGCCGGGGATAAAATCCTCTGAGACAAACTGATTATCCAGGCCGCTTTTGTCTTTGCGCTCTTCTTCACTGGATTTCGCATCATTATATTCGGTATTATTGCCTCGTAAATGTCTGGAAAAACAGAACGATCGATCCGGTCGGAGGATAATTCCTATGCCGGAGTCGTCCGGCCCTGTTCCGGCATCAATGCCTGCCGCCTTTCCGGTTCGGGAAATTGCCTCGTACTGTATTTTGTCAATACCGATGATCCGACCGAAGCCTGCACCTTTTAATGCACCCATTGCAGAAATGCTGTGCAGGCCCTTGGTCAGCCATTTTTTCAGCTCTTGCGCTTCGTTCTCCCCATCCAGCCAGGCTATGATACCGCCGCTGAAGGCCATTTCCTTTCCGGCGGCAAAAGGTGAGGATACCACCTGTAAGGCCCCTTGCTTCACTTTCCCGCTCTCCTGCTCAATGGCTATTCTGTGGTGCAGGCCAGTGCTCCCTTTTTCTCCGGCGCGCCAGAAGGCATCAAAGAGCAGGCGGCCCCGTCCGGGTGTACTGCCAGGTCCGGCCTTGGTCCCCAGCCAGTCCTTGATCGTTTCCTGCTGTATGATGTTTTCGTTTTCCTGGGACAACTCGGCAAAATAGTCCCAAATTTCCCGCAGGTTTCCGACAAGCAGGGTGCCGGGCAGAAGCGGAAAACCTTTTTGATCCAGCAAAGGGGCGGTATCAATCCCGTGCCCGATGGCCCCGGCGGCCTGACTGACAACCGGTGCGACAAAGCGGATTTTGACCGTAAAACGGTATTGTTGCAATGTGCTCATCAGGCATCCTCCTTTGTACTGGGTTTCGGGGCAAAATAATCCCATAACTCGGATAGATGAATCCAGGGGAGCTGCCTGTGTTTCTGCTGTTGATGTTGTACGGCTTCGGGAAACAAGGCACGGACATCCTGGTTAATCTGTTCATGCCGATCTGTTAATGCACAGAACCGTTCATACTTTTGGTCAAACTCGCTGATGGATTCTGTGGCTGCCATTGCCAGCTTATAGAACTGCCTGCGCCCGATCTCCTTTTCAGCAGTTAATGATCTGAATATCCGTTGTTTATTATCCAGATAATCATCATAAAGTGGAGCCTGGGGTTGCCATACTTCGGCGTTATGAAGCTTATATTGCTTTTCGATAAATTCAGGATAATTCCGGGTAGGAAAGTCGATGGACTCCAACACAAGATAATGATAGAGGTTTTTCTTTTTCGAGTAATTTTCCTTTATATCTTCAGCCATTTTCTTTTCGGCAAAATACTGAATATGGTTGAGCGGTGTTTTATGGTGGCAAAAGACAAGGGCACCTGCATGGGTAAGAGGATGTATCGTTCCTGTATCATCAGTAAATTTCCAGTTTCAACTGACTGTATAAAATTTCTGAAGAACTTCCATGCCCTTCCAGGCCGGGACAACCAGCATGATTTCATCACCGCCCCAGAGCAAGACTTCCAGACGGATGGCGTTTTCAATGCGTCGGCCCCGTTGCTGGTCAACAGTGCAGAATTCCTTATCTCTGTTTGCCTCCTGCACAAGCTTTTGGAGAAAATTTTTCCGTTTACTCTGAATTTCCTGGTCAAATCGTTTTAATTCATCTTCACTTGTGCAGCTCTGTTGAATCTTACCAAAACTGTTGCCATCAAAATAGAGAACCGCAATCTTACCGTTACACTGACAAAAATCAGAAGAATGAGAAAGGGTCTGCAAATTCCAGGTATACTCGTAATTTTCTCCGGTCTCCCTGTTGATAAACTCCTTTTTCTCCTTTCTCCCATAGTCATGTCTGATCTTGGTAAAGAGAGATACTTCAGGCATTACCTCCCCGGAATCTCGTTGTATCTTTCCCCTGTTCCGAGTGTCATTCTTGTCATTCTGTTGTGCCGGACGGAGATTATCCCATGCGCAAGGGGCGGCTTTCTCACCCGTATTCATATCATGACAAGTCAGAGTGGGTTGCTGAAACTGGCAGAACCTGTTTTTGGCGAGCACCGCTTCTCTGGACAGCCTGAAATCGTTTTTTTGCGACTTTTGCGACTCATCCGGTTTATCCGGTTTTTCTTTTTCATCCTTGACCAGAGGAACGACATCGACAACAAAACTAAAATATCTGTACTGTTTATGATTATTCAGAAAATCGACAATATGACCTTTGTTTTCCTGAGCGGATTGCGAGGAATTTGCAGAAAACCGAAAAAGCCCGGTTGAGGCTCCGCTGGAAATGGTTTCCCATGATCCGGGAAGTTCGGTAATATCCTTTTTATCCTCTATATCTTTAATCGCCTGGCGAAGCAGCATGCTGCCGCCGCGCCGGACACTTAATTGGCGGGTATCATCCAGAACGTGGTAGAGGTTCACGCCCTCAACCCGCAGGAGATACTCATTTTCTTGTTGTGTCATCACTTCTCCTCTGTCATTTCTAAAATTTCAAAAAATCTTTTTTTTCAGACATATCCACAGGCGGTTCCTCAATAGCGACAAAAATAAAACAATAGCAAGGATTATTCCAGACCGAGACCAGTCCTCTGTAACAAAATCAAAAATACTCTCCCTGGGTTTTTCAGGAAGCAACGAACCAAAAGCAGCAATAAAGGCAAGAAAAGCAATGAAATTTGCCGTCTTCCCCAATCTTCGATTTGCCTTCATCTCAAGAAAATCATGGGTACTGCTGATCTCCTCCTGCACCTCTTTGAAGAGATCGTCAATATCCATGCTTTCCCTGGCAGCCTTGTACATTTCCACACCTTGCTGTTGATTGGAAATCAGGGGAAACTGATACAGATTGGTAAACTTGGCAAAGGAGGCACGTAGCTCCTTAAAATTATCACGAAGGTCGCTGAAATTATCTCCCTGGTTGATGCGGGTGAGCTCCCGACTGAAGGCGAACAGGGTGACCCGCAGGTACAGCAAAAGCAGCACCTGATCAAAATACATCTCTCCGAAATGACGCCACAGGGGCGGATCTTTCACTGGCGGAGCCAGCATTGCGCCGCTGTGGTAACTGTAGCCGTACCAGGTGCCCCCTTCCGCCCAGCGTCGGTAGGTTCGCTCTTTCGTCCATTTTTTTTCAAACCCGGTAACTGCGTGACTGCCTTCCGGGGTTGTGCCCGGTTTATCCACATTGAGTAACCTGCACCAATGGCCGAATTCCCAAGGGCGATCAACCTTTCCGTCATATTGATTCACCACGGTAGCACCCCCGTTTTTGACTATCGCAGCTGTCCAGACAAAGGCCCGGTTTTCAGCATAGAGAAGACAATTATTGCTGGTGCAGGCCAGATGATTATCCAGCAGGTTATGCCGTTCACTGGAGATATTCGATGGAGGGACAGGCAGAAGGTATTGCCCATCATTCATGCGCAGAGGAACCCCGTAGAGCAGAGAAAGCCAGCGGCTTTTGTAGCAGTAAAAAGAATCATTGTCTTTAGCATCGCCAATTTTTCGACCACTGACGTAATCAGCTGGGAAATCGGCCAAAGCATTGGCGAATTTTTCGGTATGTTCGGGAAATGGACAATCAATATAGCGGAACAGTTCGTTGAATTCCAGCAGAGCGTCCAGAGAAGGCGATTCGTGAGTAGGATCAAGATCTGGAAAAAAAACATCCTGAATGAGAAAACCGTGGCGAAGCGGCGGATGGGAAGAACGGTGAGACGCCTGTCCTTCAAAGAGGACCAACCGAGGCGGGGCCAGACAGACCTCAATCGGCAACACGGTATAGCGGGTAACAGATTGAAAGAGAAAAGGGCCGCAGCATCCCTTAGCACGCCAAAGCTCGGTGTCAATTTCAGCCCAGATGGCCCGGCGAAAAAGCACGTTGGCGGTTTCTGCGGTGAAATAGAGCAGTCGTTCCCGATCAAAGGAGTTCTCTGCTCTCTGCTTGAAATGGAGACGATCTGTTGTGCTGCTGAGGTATTTGGCATTTTGTAGGGTGTATGAAAAAGGCAGGAGAAATCGGGAATAAGAGGCGGGTTTATTTTTTGTGTTCCAGGGTTCACCGGTTTCCAGTTCCATCATCGTCTCCTTCTCAACACATCCAGAATATTATGCCTTGCTGATAAGCGACTCTGCAACCCGTTGTCATTCAGAAAGACCATGTAGGGCGCAGGCCCCTGTGCCTGCCCTGTACATCTATCGTTGTGGTCAACGTAAGGGCGATTCGCGAATCGCCCCTACAACATCGCAGAATCATCATGTCTTCGTAGACGTTCAAGGGCGACCACCGGTCGCCCCTACGTCGTAACCCCGTTCCAAAACCGGTCAACACGACACCATATCGGATGATTACCGTGGAAGTGTGCCTGTGAGAGTCGTAACCCCGTTCCCAAACCGGTCTAAGCAACTATTTCCCCGGCCAAGGCAAGGGCATGAAGATACAATCGATCACTCAAATAAAAACCGGCTTCATTTCGCAAGGCATCAAGATGCGGTCGAAGCTCCGTGGTCAGTCCTTTTTTCTTTGCCTCCAGCAAAACACCGATTATTCCCACAGGGCGGAGGCCAAAGTGGGCGGCAACGTTCCTGCCTTCTTTTTCGTCCAGCAGAACAAGGTCAGCCCTAAGTTCAACAGCCAAGGCAATGGTTTCTGATTCCCCTTGATCAAGATCACGCCGCAACTTCATTCCTTCCCGGCCAATACCTCCCACCTCCATTCAATTCATCCCACACACCTTCCGCAATGAGAAGGCCGGAATACAGGCTGCCGAGCAGAGGAAACTGACCAATTGCCGCAAGATTGGTCAGGGGCGATGTGTTGCTGACAATGATCATAAGCGTCCTGCATCACGCAGCGCAGCCATATCATCATCCAGATCATCCATGTCGTAATGCGGCCCGATGCGACGCGAGACAAGCAGCTGACGAAATTCCCAAAGCGACATGTCCGCCAGTTCACGGGCCTTGCCGACGGAAAGGCGGCGGGCGGAATAAAGTGCAAGTGCCATTTCAATCCTGAGTTCATTCAGAGTCAGCCGGGAAGAATCAAGTATATCCTGCGGAATGTTCAGTACATTTGCCCTATTCATTAACACACCTCCTGTTTTTCACATGAAAACCTCGTTCCATCGTAACCCCGTTCCCAAACCGGTCAAGAAACCCAGGGTGTTACCCTTCGCTCATAAATACAGCCCCGTTGGGGCATTTGGGGGGAGTTCCCCTTTTTCGTCTGGTGAAACATACTTCTACCCTCCCCGCACCATCCCCCAAAGGGGGTATACATAATCAGCAAAGGGTAACACCCTGGCGTATCGGCTGGTACAGTTTTCGTTGTGGTGCATAAAGGGCGACCGCCGGTCGCCCCTACGTCGTAACCCCGTTCCAAAACCGGTCAACACGACAACAGAAGACGGTTCGGAAATAACAAAAAACATGATTCCTGTCGTAACCCCGTTCCAAAACCGGTCAACACGACAACTGCACCCCTTTTTCACAACCCAAAAACAACCACTTGCAATACGGTTTGCGACTGACATCGCACCGACAACCCTTCACCTCGCTCCAGATCCCCAAAAATCCCGTTTTCCTCAATGAAATCAACGCGCGACCCATTTCGGGTCTCAAAAACAGACTAACCTATTGATACCAAACTCTTTTCAGCAATTCACCTCCTTTTTTTCTTCAGTCCGTCGGAACCCGTCGCGGATACTGATATTACTCATCTTTTTAAAATTGATAATTTTATCTACTTTTTCATAACCTACTTTTTGCAGACAACAACCAGCACTTTACAACAGGATGAAATCAAGGTCAAGGGCGACCACCGGTCGCCCCTACGCTACCGCAACCGCTTCAATCTCCGTGCCATCGGTGAGCAGGAGATAGGATTGCAGCTTGGGCAATCGTTTTATATCATCCAGCTCCTGATATCCTCTGATCTGCTTAACCCCCTCAGCCCGTTTTTTCTCCATCCCCTTTTCCCCATCCTTTTTCTTGCTGAACTTCAGCTCAAAGAGAAACTGATAGCGCACCTCAATGGGCTGGCGTTCCAGCAGGAGGATATCTGGATAGCGATTATTGACTTCTGCCTCACTACGGATGAAATAGACCTCAGATTGATACAACAAGGTGAGGATCAGGGTTTTGATATGCTTTTCATCCATGCGCATGAAATCACGGTTGGAGAACAGGGTCAGAACCTTGCGGATTTCTTTAAGCAGGGGATTGATATTATTATGCAGGGCCAACTCAGCCACAGCATTTTCAAGGGTATGTTTCTCCACCCGAATCTGGGCACGTCGCTCAATCTCTGTTCCGAAATAGCCGTAATAGAGCTTCTCAATCACATAGTTCGGTATAACATAACGCAGCTGACTGAGCACGGTACCGCTGATGGTAATAAAACCCATGTAGAGCAGCAGACTGATAAAGTCGTCGCGTTCAAAGGGCTTGTGTATGTCCAGGTCAAGTTTGCCCTTATGCAGCCCTATAATCTCGCCATTGACCAGCAGCTCTTCCAGAGCGGCAAAATTGCTTTCCCGGTCGCCTATCCCGAACAGTCGCATGATCTTGCCGTAATCCGAGGCAATATTATCGTCCAGCATCTGCTCGGGCCAGCGACATTCGCCCGTATCAAAATGTCTCAGAAAATACAGCACCATGTCAGGATTAAAGATTTTTTTATCAGCCCGTGAGCTGAAGCGGTAGCCGTTATACCATCTGCCCAGAGTGTTCATCACCTCCTGCTTATTCAATCCGCAGGCATCAACAAAAGGTTGAATCATCTCTCCGGTTTCCTGAGCGGTAAAACCTGTTACCTGGTTGAAATCCCGGTGAAAGGTGATGTTGTCGCCGATATTAAACCCACTGGTCATGCTGTCCAGAGTGATGGAGGTCACGCCGGTAATGAAGAGGCGGTCAATAATACCCTCCATGGTGGCGGTCTTGATAACTTCGTAAAAGGCCCGAACAAATCCGCCCTTGCCCACGATTGTGATGAACAACTCCAGGTCTTCACCAAGGAGAGCATTGGCAAAATGGTCGTATTCATCAATGAGCAGGTAGACAGAAGTTTCACCGATGAGGGTGAAAAAACGGTTCATCATGGCAGCCGCGCCGTTGTCTGCTTCAATACTGAGCACGTTCTCCCGATTATATCCGTAACGAACAAGAAATTGTCTCAGGGAGTATTCCACCTTGCTGCTGAATCCCTGCCGAATGCTCTTCTGACTGCCCGTTTCTATCCCGCTGAAGTCAAAAGAGAGGATGCGGTAGCTATTTTTCAGCGGCGTGGGATTATGACCTATGTTGAGATGGCCGAAAAAGGCCTCGAAATCATCCCTGCAGAGGATGTCGTAGTAATGGCGGAGGGTGGAGAGAAAGAGCGTCTTGCCGAAACGGCGGGGGCGGAGCAGGATGTTGTAGCTGCCCCTCTGCTCCAGGGTTTCAATATACTTTGTTTTATCAATATAGAGAAAGCCTTGGGTGATTATCTTTTTAAAATTGCTTTCTCCGTAGGGTATTTTCATATTTTCTCGTTATCTGCCGGTGCTGGGCGCAGACCTTTGTGCCTGCCCTGTCAATCTTCCGTTGTGGTGCATCAGGGGCGACCGCCGGTGGCCCCTACGCTACTGCAACCGCTTCAATCTCCGTGCCGTCGGTGAGCAGGAGATAGGATTGCAGCTTGGGCAGGTGCTTGATATCATCCAGCTCCTGATAAACCTGAATCTGGGTAATTCCCTCAATCCTTTTCGCCTCCAGCCCCTTTTCACCATCCTTTTTCTTGCTGTATTTCAGCTCAAAAAGAAACTGATAGCGCACCTCAATGGGCTGGCGTTCCAGTAGCAGGATATCTGGATAGCGATTATTGACTTCAGCCTCACTGCGGATGAAATAGACCTCAGATTGATACAACAAGGTGAGGATCAGGGTTTTGATATGCTTTTCATCCATGCGCATGAAATCACGGTTGGAGAACAGGGTCAGAACCTTGCGGATTTCTTTAAGCAGGGGATTGATATTATTATGCAGGGCCAACTCAGCCACAGCATTTTCAAGGGTATGTTTCTCCACCCGAATCTGGGCACGTCGCTCAATCTCTGTTCCGAAATAGCCGTAATAGAGCTTCTCAATCACATAGTTCGGTATAACATAACGCAGCTGACTGAGCACGGTACCGCTGATGGTAATAAAACCCATGTAGAGCAGCAGACTGATAAAGTCGTCGCGTTCAAAGGGCTTGTGTATGTCCAGGTCAAGTTTGCCCTTATGCAGCCCTATAATCTCGCCATTGACCAGCAGCTCTTCCAGAGCGGCAAAATTGCTTTCCCGGTCGCCTATCCCGAACAGTCGCATGATCTTGCCGTAATCCGAGGCAATATTATCGTCCAGCATCTGCTCGGGCCAGCGACATTCGCCCGTATCAAAATGTCTCAGAAAATACAGCACCATGTCAGGATTAAAGATTTTTTTATCAGCCCGTGAGCTGAAGCGGTAGCCGTTATACCATCTGCCCAGAGTGTTCATCACCTCCTGCTTATTCAATCCGCAGGCATCAACAAAAGGTTGAATCATCTCTCCGGTTTCCTGAGCGGTAAAACCTGTTACCTGGTTGAAATCCCGGTGAAAGGTGATGTTGTCGCCGATATTAAACCCACTGGTCATGCTGTCCAGAGTGATGGAGGTCACGCCGGTAATGAAGAGGCGGTCAATAATACCCTCCATGGTGGCGGTCTTGATAACTTCGTAAAAGGCCCGAACAAATCCGCCCTTGCCCACAATCTCCGTGAACAACTCCAGACTCTCACCAAGGATAGCGTTGGCAAAATGGTCGTATTCGTCGATCAACAGATAGATATTTGCCTCTTCTATGGCTGTGAAAAAATAATCTATTTTACCAGCTGGACTGGTCTGCTCTTCTATGATCCGGTTCGTTTCAGTAGGATATCCATAACGCTTGAGAAACTTTTTCAGGGCTGTTTCTACCCTGCGGTTGAACCCGGCCCGGATATCTTCTGCGCTGCTGGTTTCAATACCGCTGAAGTCAAAGGAGAGGATCTGATAGCTGTTTTTCAGCGGGGTGGGCTTGTGGCCTATGGCGAGTTGGCCAAAAAGGGTGTCGAATTCATCCTTGCTGCGGATGTCGTAATATAAGCGGAGGGTGGAGAGAAAAAGGGTTTTGCCGAAGCGGCGGGGACGGAGCAGAATGTTGTATTTCCCCTGATCTTCCAGGGTCGCTATAAACGATGTTTTATCAACATAGAGATACCCTTCGGTGATAAGGGATTTGAAGTTGCTGATGCCGTATGGTGTTTTCATATTTTTTCTTTTTCTGTAGGGGCAACCCTATCCAGGTGCATCTGCCGGGCAAGTGAATGTAATCTCATAGGGGAACGGTGTGCCGTGCCCTGAATCACCTCGGTTGTGGTGCCAAATTGGACGGACACATAGGTCCGCCCCTACAGTCGTAACCCCGTTCCAAAACCGGTCAACACGACAACAGCACCCCTTTTCACAACCCAAAAACAACCACTTGCAATACGGTTTGCGACTGACATCGCACCGACAACCCTTCACCTCGCTCCAGATCCCCAAAAATCCCGTTTTCCTCAATGAAATCAACGCGCGACCCATTTCGGGTCTCAAAAACAGACTAACCTATTGATACCAAACTCTTTTCAGCAATTCACCTCCTTTTTTTCTTCAGTCCGTCGGAACCCGTCGCGGATACTGATATTACTCATCTTTTTAAAATTGATAATTTTATCTACTTTTTCATAACCTACTTTTTGCAGACAACAACCAGCACTTTACAACAGGATGAAATCAAGGTCAAGGGCGACCACCGGTCGCCCCTACGCTACCGCAACCGCTTCAATCTCCGTGCCATCGGTGAGCAGGAGATAGGATTGCAGCTTGGGCAATCGTTTTATATCATCCAGCTCCTGATATCCTCTGATCTGCTTAACCCCCTCAGCCCGTTTTTTCTCCATCCCCTTTTCCCCATCCTTTTTCTTGCTGAACTTCAGCTCAAAGAGAAACTGATAGCGCACCTCAATGGGCTGGCGTTCCAGCAGGAGGATATCTGGATAGCGATTATTGACTTCTGCCTCACTACGGATGAAATAGACCTCAGATTGATACAACAAGGTGAGGATCAGGGTTTTGATATGCTTTTCATCCATGCGCATGAAATCACGGTTGGAGAACAGGGTCAGAACCTTGCGGATTTCTTTAAGCAGGGGATTGATATTATTATGCAGGGCCAACTCAGCCACAGCATTTTCAAGGGTATGTTTCTCCACCCGAATCTGGGCACGTCGCTCAATCTCTGTTCCGAAATAGCCGTAATAGAGCTTCTCAATCACATAGTTCGGTATAACATAACGCAGCTGACTGAGCACGGTACCGCTGATGGTAATAAAACCCATGTAGAGCAGCAGACTGATAAAGTCGTCGCGTTCAAAGGGCTTGTGTATGTCCAGGTCAAGTTTGCCCTTATGCAGCCCTATAATCTCGCCATTGACCAGCAGCTCTTCCAGAGCGGCAAAATTGCTTTCCCGGTCGCCTATCCCGAACAGTCGCATGATCTTGCCGTAATCCGAGGCAATATTATCGTCCAGCATCTGCTCGGGCCAGCGACATTCGCCCGTATCAAAATGTCTCAGAAAATACAGCACCATGTCAGGATTAAAGATTTTTTTATCAGCCCGTGAGCTGAAGCGGTAGCCGTTATACCATCTGCCCAGAGTGTTCATCACCTCCTGCTTATTCAATCCGCAGGCATCAACAAAAGGTTGAATCATCTCTCCGGTTTCCTGAGCGGTAAAACCTGTTACCTGGTTGAAATCCCGGTGAAAGGTGATGTTGTCGCCGATATTAAACCCACTGGTCATGCTGTCCAGAGTGATGGAGGTCACGCCGGTAATGAAGAGGCGGTCAATAATACCCTCCATGGTGGCGGTCTTGATAACTTCGTAAAAGGCCCGAACAAATCCGCCCTTGCCCAC
>NZ_JALAAI010000079.1:0-19266 GCF_052785085.1 Candidatus Electrothrix sp. | reverse complement strand
GCTGAATTCCGCCTGGAAAGTGTTCGACATCAAGCTGCAGTAACACTGACAAACGAAAAAAAATGCTTATTGGGCATCTCGGACAACTGAAATTGCTCTATGCTGGGGTACTTTTCAACACCCTTATTATGCACCGCATAGCTGAAATGGAAATTCATAACTATCGTTCATGCAAGGCAACACAAGTTAAGTTAGAAGCTTTCACTCCTTTAGTTGGCTATAACAACGCAGGGAAATCTAACATCTTGAAGTGTCTGGATGCTTTGGTTCGTGGAAAAGGGCAAGCAATTTCAAACTTCTTTGATCCTGAAAAACCAATAGAAATAATTGCTCATTTAGTTGGATTGGATGACGAAGCTCTTAATCATCTTTCTGCCAATCAAAAATCAAGCCTTGAACCTTATATTGAGAATGGCACTCTAAATATTCGTTTCTATCAAGAAAAACCCGGTACAGCTAAAAATGCAGTGACGCTTGGAATAAGAGCCCCAAGTAAACCTCAAGATGAGTGGGGTAACCCAAACGGTTTGCCTCAGGCTATTACAGCATTGTTTCCTGAGCCTACATTTATAAACTCAATGGAAGATTCTGCTGAAGATGTTTCTAAATTTAAAGCAGGAAATACGATAGGCAAATTGATTTCAAATTTACAAAAAGAAATTATCAAATCTAAAGGCGATGAAATTAATACTGCTCTATCTGCAATAGGTAAAAAACTCAACCTTGGCGGAGAAGAAAGGCTAAAAGAGTTCTCAGACTTTGATGATTCAATCAATGGTAAGATTGGAGATTTTTTCCCGGGGTTAACTCTTAATTTAGATATTCCGACCCCTGACATTGGTGACTTATTTAAGCAAGGTAACATCAAAGTAAAGGAAACTGGAAATCAACAAATAACTGACTTCTCTAATATGGGGCATGGTGCTCAACGAGCTATTCAAATGACGCTGATTAGACACCTTGCTGAGATAACTAAGGACGCAACGAAAAAAGGTAAAACTAATCTATTGCTAATTGATGAACCTGAACTATTTCTTCATCCTCAAGCCATAGAGCAAATACGTGGCTCTTTAAAGGTTTTAGCGGATAAAGGATATCAGGTAGTTTTCTCGACTCATTCACCATTTATGATTGATCAGATTGATATTCCAATTACTAATATTGTTCGTAAAAATGATGAAGGAACTGTTGTTGAAAGTAGATTAAAAGAGGCAATTGAAAAAGTATTAGATGATAACGAATCTCAAGCTAGGCTACTTTTCGATACATATAATTTAGGGCAAATTCTATTTTCTGATATGGTATTGATCGCCGAGGGTGATACAGAGAAACATGTATTGCCTACATTATTTCAGTCTGTTACAGGAAAAACTTTAGGCGAGGCAAAGTTGGCACTCGTAATTGCGACAGGTTCACCAAATATACCCGGTATGCTCTCAATCCTAAACGAGATGAATATACCAGCAAAAGCTTTAGCAGATTTAGACTTTGCTTTCACTGTAGCAAAATCAAAAAACTTAATAGATAAGCAACATCCAGATCTTGAAGCATGTTTAGATATAATTCAAGAAATACAACCTACGCATGGTTTTTTGCTAAATGGTAGGAACCCAACAAAGGGAAATAACTATAAAGCTTCAGATATATTTGAACTGCTAGCAAAAGAAGAAAAAGCTAAAGAGTATATTGAAAACATTCGCCAATATTTCAAAGGTAGTTGTTCTATTTGGATGTGGTCACTTGGAGCAATTGAGCCACACCTTTGCCTTGAAGCCAAAGAAACTGGTGAGTGGTATAAGTTCAAACAAAAGCTATTAGATAAACCTCTTAACGAAGTGGTTGAAGACAATAGTCATATCAATGAGTTTGTCGAATGGTGCGTAAGGTAACAAGTCAATTCAAAGGACAAAATTCTATCCTTTGGATCAACAATGGCTTGTGACCAAACATCCATTTGCAGCCAAGCTTACCCCTGAAGCTCGGTAGGTTGGGGTGAGGCACGAACCCCTGGCGCACCGGAAACGTTGGGGTTCGCTTCGCTCACCCGCAACCTACCTGCTTTTCACCTGATGTTGATGGCGTTTTGCCCGCCGCTCGGCATGTGGTGGGCAATGTGTCCCCCTTTTAATACCATACCGGTTGACATGGTCATGTTTGCGACCTACTATAAAGTCATAAACTTATTTTCTCAGGAGGTGCAACGATGCCGCAGCTCAATATCAGCCAAGTAAAAAGTCACTTTTCTGCCACGATTGCACGGGTTACTGCCGGTGAAACCGTGATTATCTGCAACCGCAATAAACCGGTCGCAGAGATCAGACCTATTCAACAACAGAAGAAGTTGAAAAAACGTCCCATCGGTCTTGCCGGAAAAGAATACCCTGAATGGGATATCGGGAAAGATTTCTTTGATCCGTTACCGGATGATATACTTTCCTTTTTTGCAGGTGTAGAGGAATGAGGATACTGCTTGACACCTGCACCTTTCTCTGGATCGTCCGGTCGGACCCTCAACTCTCTGACAGGGCAACAGAGGTTTTCGAAGATCCAGACAATACCGTCTTTTTCAGTTCAGTTTCGGCATGGGAGATTTCCGTTAAATGGAGTATTGGTAAGCTTATGCTCCCGTATCCGCCGGAACAGTTTGTTCCGAGGGAACGGAAAAGACATTTTATTGAAGAACTGCATTTATCCGAAAAGGATACGTTTCCACTTTCCAAGCTCCCGGATATCCATAAAGACCCGTTTGATCGTATGCTCATCTGTCAGGCAATTGAAAACGGCCTGACCATTCTTACCCCGGATCAGCATATTCAGCGTTATCCGTTGAAAACGTTATGGTAAAAGCCGGGTAGCCGTCCTCTGTCTCCTTTTATGTTGCTCTTGTTGAGAATGATTCCTGTATATTGAAATTATGATGAAGATTTATCCGGATAACTGCTGCATTCAAAGACCGCTTGATGATTGAGGTGACAGACAATGGAAATGAACCTGATATCAGATACAAATATTTTTTTGGCTGTCGCTCTGAATGAACCACCTGAAAGTTAAACTCGTGGAGTTGAAAAAATGAAGGTTTTCACTTTAGTTGAAGCACGTAATGACTTTTTGAAATTATTCAAGATCGCCCAAAGGGAAGAAGTTGAAATCCACCGAAAAGACGGTGTCATTTTTTCTCTTGTATCTAAAAGAAAAAAAGCGAAATCTCCTTTTGATATACCAGGAATAAAGACAAAAGCCTCGACAAAAGACATCCTCCAGGCGATTCGGGAATCAAGAGCTGAACAGTAGTAGTAGGTTGGGGTGAGGCACGAACCCCAACAAAACATGGCGCAGCTGTGGCGCACAAGGTGACAGATTTATTTCAAATCTTGCCCGTCATGCCGGAAATTGCATGGGCGAAGCACGGGGGCCTGCCCCTGCAAGATGCACGTTCGGATCGGGAAAAACCGGGGCCGTTGTCCTTTTGGATAAAAGAGCCACAGCCTGACCAGTCTCTTAAAAATACGCATCGAACACAGTCTGTTAGTGTTGACTTTTTATCCCTGCCATGTTCAAACTTGTGTGAACAATTCTTTCACTCAACCCCAAATACCATGATATCCTTACTCGCAAAAATCTGTAAATTTTTTATTCTTTACCTTATTCAGGCAGCCTGTCTTTGGATCGGCCTGGAAGCATCCACTTATCTTCAGGGAGATGCACTTAAAATCGCTCTCCAGGATTATTGGCTCCCTTTTTATGCCCTGCCACTGTTGACAACAGGGCTTATTTTTAAAGAGGCTAAGGATGCGCCCTTGGCTGCCCTGATCGGCTGGACAGAGCGGCAATGTCTTGCAGCATATCTTGATGGGGAAAGAGCCTGGCAGTATAATCAATTCGCCTTTTTTTTCCGCAGGCAGTGGATGCTCTATCTCCTGATAGCCTCTGTGTTGGTCTTTCTCAGTCTGCATGCGGTCTTTTTTCCCGACCTGAGTTCTGCCCTGAAAAATGCCATTATTCTTGTGCTCGCCTTCCTGTTTTTCGGAGGCCATTTTGTTGCCCTGCGCAAGCGAACCCTTGGTTTCCTCACCCTTCAGAGACAACTGCATCAACTGGCCCATCAGCTGCGTAACGAGCATTCACAGCTTTTAAAAAAGTTTGCGAGTAAAGAAAAAGCCGTGCCAGAAGACGTACTTCGCTATCTTGCAGAAGTTCTGGAAAAGGCAAGAGGGTATCTTGAAGTGATAACAGGAGAAAAACATGATATGGCCCTTCGTATAGCGCTGCCTCATCAAGAGGAACAGGGGAATATTATCTATCAAACCTTGGCCTGTACTGCCGGGTTGGAAAAAAATCCATGGTTGGAGCAGGCAGTTCCGGCCAATGAAGGCATTCCCCGTTATTTAATTGAAGAGCGGGATACCTGCAATGTCCTGGTGTATCGGGATATTAAAAAGGCGATAAAGGAACAGGTCTTTTGCGAAGAAACAGAGCCTGCCTTTGCTGATACGATCAGGTCGTTGGCTGTTGCCCCGTTAAAAGCCTGGGACGGTAAAAAGAAAAGCATGGTTGGCATGCTCTATATCAGCTCGGGTCGTACAAAGAGTTTTCGCGAGGAACATATTGATAGCATCCGTTTTCTTGCTGATATCCTGAGCGATGCGCTGGCTTCTTCGCTTACTGTCAATCATATGCTGATTATGAAAGGAAATAAGAATGCACGACGAAGACAACTTCTTGAAAAATACTGAGTATTTTCGTGAAAAGATGGCAAAACGGGAAGAGTACATGGGGATGCATCTGCCGAGAATTTTTGCCAATAAGGCAGATGACCTCTTGGGCAATCTTTTATTTCCCTCCAGAGAGAAAGCAGATGAGGAGCATGAGGCATCAGAAGAACCAAGATGAGGGCGTTCCGTTATAATGAGCAGGACCAAGGAACTGCCTTCTTCCAATGTTGGCAAATACATACAGTTGGTTGGTCTGATCCTTGCCTGCGGTGCTTTGCCCTTTTCTTATATGAAAAAAGAGGGGTTATGGCTCTATGCAGATACGCAGCTCCCTGACACAGCACAGGATGATGGTGTAGGGAGACTCCATGCAGCGCCTGCAAATACAGCAGCAACCTCTTCGCAAAGACGGGAAGGCAAGGCAACCACAGGCTTTGCGGAACAGGTTCAGCAGGCAATTATCACGGTTACAACCCCTTGGGGCCAGGGAACAGGTTTTTTTCTTAAGGAAGATGTGTTGATCACAGGCCAGTACCTGGTTGAGCCGGATTTGAATAAAATGGCTGCCTTAGAGGATCGCGTCATTCGCAATAAGAAAATTCTGCAACGTGAACTGGCTCAGTTAGCAGATTATCACGCCCGCCTCAGTAAGATGCAAAGGAGGAAGGCGAAAAAAGCCCTGAGTCTCCTGATTACAGAACGTGAGGAATATCTTGCTCACTTTAGAGCGCAGCAGGAAAAAGATGAGCAGATCCTGACTCAGCAAAAACAAGCCTGGAAACAAGCTCAGAACCAACCCGGAATACGTGTTATCCTGGCAAACAGGGTTGAGCAGCAGGCAGCCTTATTGCAAAGTAATGCAGACTATGGTCTTGCCCTGCTCAGCCTGCCATCAGCTCAGAATAATTCGGTGCTTAAGCCTCCTCTGCCACGGAATGATTTGTTGCGGTTAGGTGCCCCTGTTATTCTTCCCAGGAGTGTTCCGGTTGATGGCAGGAACTGGACCTTTGGCACCTTTGCAGGCTACCGTCGTATTGGCCCGGATAACAGGATGTATCTGCAAATTGAGGCAAAGCTTTCTCAAAATAAAAGTGGAACCCCTGTGCTGGATAGTGCAGGTTTTGTGCGTGGGGTTGTGACTCAGGTGGGCCAGGGACCGATTTTTGCCGTACCTGTTGAAAAAGTACTTGATGCGTTTGCAGGATCTCTACCTTAATGAACGAGCAAGGCGGGCGTCTTTTTTTTATGGTCTCACTTGAGTGTGGAGAAAAAGGAGAAGAATACGTTTCAGCGAATAAACAACAAAAGATAACAACAACTATAGAGCAAAAAACAGATTATGAATAAAGGATATTTCGGCCAATGGGGCGGTGCATTTATCCCGGAAGTACTTCATCAAACCTTTGCAGATCTCGAAAAGGCCTATAAGGCTATACGGGAAGATCCCGCATTTTGGCAGGAATATGTCGATCTGATGGGCAATTATTCCTGTCGGCCTACGCCGCTGACCTTTGCTGAGAACCTTTCCAATCATTTGGGCGGAGCCCGCATCTATATCAAGCGTGAAGACCTGAACCATACCGGTGCCCATAAGGCCAACAATGTGATGGGACAGGGCCTGTTGGTCAGGCGCATGGGGAAGAAACGGGTCATTGCCGAGACCGGAGCAGGCCAGCACGGAGTGGCCACTGCAACCATGGCGGCCCGCTTTGGTTTTGACTGCACCATCTACATGGGCGAGGTGGATGTGGCCCGCCAGCGTCCCAATGTCTTCTGGATGGAAAAACTTGGTGCTACTGTGGTGCCGGTAAAAGACGGTTCGCGAACCCTGAAGGATGCCATTAACGAGGCCTTCCGCGATTGGGTTACCAATATGGACAATACTCATTATGTCTTTGGCACAGCCTGTGGACCAACCCCTTTCCCGGAAATGGTGTCCTGGTTTCAGTCCATTGTCGGCATTGAGGCCAATAAACAGATCCAGGAGCAGCACGGTAACGTACCAGACCGGGTCTATGCCTGCGTGGGTGGAGGTTCCAATGCCATGGGGATTTTTAAAGGCTTTCTGGAGTATGAAGCGGTTGAACTGGTCGGGGTGGAAGCGGGTGGCAAGGGCCTTGAAACAGGAGAACATGCAGCCAGAATGGTGGGTGACACGGCAAGCCCTGGGGTGGCGCAGGGGTATAAAACCATGTTTCTCCAGGATGATGACGGCCAGATGCTGGAGACCCATTCCATTGCTGCTGGTCTGGACTATGTGGGTGTTTCGCCGATTTTAGCTGATCTGGGTGACAAGGGCAGGGTTCGTTTTGAAGCAGCAACTGATGAGGAGGTGCTGGATGCCCTGACCCTGACCATGCGGACCGAGGGGATTATCCCGGCTCTGGAATCCTCCCATGCCTTTGTTCAGGCGATTAAAGAGGCTCCGAGCATGTCCCGGAACCAGGCGATTATCATTAATATGTCCGGACGTGGAGATAAAGATATCTTTACTATTGCCCATGCCTTTGATGATCCTTCCTGGAAGGAGTTTATTATAGAACGGGCTGAGGAGTACAAGCAGAAGTCTTTTCTCACGTAGACCTCGGGTAAATGCATTGCCGGAATGAGTTTTTTTTGCATTGTTCCGGTGATGTTTCTTCTTTACCGGTCGCCCTCCTCTTTTTGAAGAGCATGGTATTTTCCCCTGTGCTTCCTTCTGCCATGTCTTGCAGTCCATCTTTTTTGATGCGATTTATTTTCGATCCTCTCAAGATTTTGTGAGTTCTCCCTGTTCAGTTTTTTTTGCTTTTTATCGTGCTGACAAGCAGGATTTTTTCAGTAAATTTCGTTGCGACACAAGATTATTCATAAAAGAGAAAGACTCGTTAGGTATCTCTTATGTTTTTGAATTATGGTAAAAGTTTGACTTTTCAAATATTGAGTGTCATAATTTTATAATATAAAGAATGACGGTCATCAAAACCGTGAGTTACGCAACCGCTGACCGATATTTACTGATACTATTTTGCGACTGGAGAAACGAAATGAGCGATTACTCGTATACCCGTTACCTTGTGAACAGAAATAACCAAATAGAGTTTACTGATAAGGCATGGGAGGATTTTGCCGGACAAAACGGTGGAGAAAAATTAATGAACGAAATGGTTCTTTACCGCGATATTTCCAGTTTTATATCCTGTGCCAGGTGTCAGGAACTGTATGATATGTTAATTAATAGCGTCAGGGGGACCAGAAAAGCGATTGAGTTTCCATTTCGCTGTGACTCTCCTGACATGAGAAGATTTATGAAGATGGAAATGATTCCTCTGGATCAAGAAAAAATAGAATTTACAAGTTATACTGAGAAGGAAGAGGCAAGACCACCAATATATCTTCTTGATATATCAGTTCCACGTTCCGAAGAAATTATAACTATTTGCAGTTGGTGTAAACGTATTAAAACTGATAATGCTCATTGGCTTGATATGGAGGAGGCTGTAGAAAAAATGGAACTGTTTAACAGCAATTGTTTGCCAAAATTATCACACGGTATATGTTCTTCCTGCTTTGAGACCGTTATGAAAAAAATAGGTTAAAAAAATATCTTTTCAGGTTGATCAGGCCATATAAGGTGAGGGGAGGCTCCATGCCCCTTTCTTTTCAAAATCTTTCCGTACCAGCAGTGTAATTCCCGCCTTTATTTTTGCATCCCATTGATTTTGAAAAAATGTTATGCTATGAAGTTCCTGCGTGGCCCGAAAATGCAAAGAGAGATAATAATAAGTAACACAAGAGGATGAACAAAAAAACTCTATGAAGAAACCGGTTGTTATCTGCGGCATAGATACCGATGTGGGGAAAACTGTCGTTAGCGGATTGCTCGCTCGTCATCTCATGGATCAGGGCAAGGTGGTGATCACCCAAAAGCCGGTTCAGACCGGTTGTAAGGATCGCCCTGAAGATATCCTCGTACACCGGAAGTTCATGGGTACTGGCTGGCTTAGCCCGGATGAGCAGGGCCTGACCTGTCCCTATTGCTTTCCTCTGCCTGCATCACCTCATCTTGCAGCCGAGCATGCTGGTGTGGTAATTGATCCGGCCCGCTTGGGTATTGCCACAGATACCTTGGCTGAACAGGTTGATCTGCTGATTATTGAAGGGGCAGGAGGTTTGCTGGTTCCGTTGACCAGAGAACTCTTACTCCTGGATTATTTCCAGCAACGTAGTTTTCCTCTGGTCCTGGTCACCACCCCCCGCCTTGGCTCCATTAACCATACCCTGCTCTGCCTTGAGGCGATCAAGCAACGCAATATGAACCTGTTGGGTCTGGTCTATAATATTCATGGCAAGGGGTATACTCCTGAGATTGTTTCAGATTCACTGAAACTTTTTAAGGAGGCGTTAGGGCGCTATGGCTTCCCGGATAAGGTGCTGCTCTTGCCTGATATTAAGGAATCCCGGGCTGTCCATTGGGATATTCTGTTGGAATGCAAGGGGCATGAATGATGATATGCGGACATACAGAGCAGGGGAGGGAGAAGCGTGATATTTAATCATTGATCAAAGCTCTTGGTAAAAATGTTATAAACACATTAAAACTCCAGGTTCAGATTTGTCTATACTGTGTTGGAGCGACAAATTGAAAATTACAGATAACCGCTGATTTTATCGTGACCGCTATCAGCATGAGATTGATCTTCTCTACCCGTTCGGCTCATCCTTTCTTCCTGTTAAAATTCGTGTTATTTCTCCTGCCTCTTCACCTGCCTGAAAATAACATCCCGTAATTTTTCCTTATCAATGGGTTTGGAAAGATAGTCATCCATGCCGGCTGCAAGGCATTCGGCACGGTCTTGAGCAGTGGCATTGGCAGTCAAGGCAATAATGGGGATTGTCATCTCTTCGTTGCGAAGCAGTTTTGTTGCTTCCAGGCCGTCCATAACCGGCATCTGGAGATCCATAAGGATAAAGTCATATTCGTCTTTGCGGGCCGCCTCAACTGCCTCCTGTCCATTATTAGCCGTTGTAACTGATATTTCCATTTTTTCAAGAAGGATTTGTGCCAGTTTCTGATTTAATGGATAGTCTTCAGCAAGAATCCCCCGAAGACCGGCAACAGAGCCGCTTTTCTCCTGCTTTTTTGCTCCTTCCAGATCCTTTTGGTCGTTTGAAGTTGCCTTTTCAAAACAGAATGTACAGTGAAATGTTGATCCTTTTTCAGGAGTACTATCCACCTTGATCGTGCCACCCATCATCTGAATAATAGAGGATGAGATAACAAGACCAAGCCCTGTTCCTCCATATCTCCGGGTTGTGGAGGGGTCAATTTGCGAAAAGGGTTTAAAGAGCACCTGGAGCCGATCTTCAGGAATACCGATACCTGTATCTGTGACAGAAAAAGCAAGAATGATTTGCTGGTCTGTTTCCTTTTCAAGGGATGTCTTCACTGTTATTCCCCCCTTTTCAGTGAATTTAATGGCATTATTGACCAAATTCATGATGACCTGGCAGAGTCGGGTGGGGTCTCCTTTAACAACCTGCGGAATGTTGTCCGCAATTTCACAGAATAGGACAAGATCTTTGGTTTTTGCCTCAACCTGCAGCATTTTCGCTGTTCCGCTGATTAGTTCTCTGAGTTGAAAGGGAATGGTTTCCAGCTCTATCCTGCCAGCCTCTATTTTAGAAAAATCAAGGATATCCTTTATCAGAGCAAAAAGTATGTCAGAAGAACGACAAACGGTCTCAGCGTATTCCAGTTGTTCCGGAGTCAGTTCTGTTTCCCGGATCAGCTTATTCATGCCAATGATCACATTCATAGGTGTCCGGATTTCATGACTCATGTTGGCAAGAAAGGCACTCTTGGCCTGATTGGCCTTTTCAGCCCCTTCTTTTGCCTGGCGCAGAGCAGTGGCTGTTTTTTTCCGCTCTGTAATATCCTGGACAATACCCACTGAACGGATAATCCTGCCAGCTGTATCCCGTTGATGTTGGCATTTTTCATGGACAAAACGCACCTCCTTGTTATCCCAGCGGATGATGCGATGCTCAACCTCGTAATGATCTGCTCCTTGTTCAACCGATTCTGTGTAGGCCCGATGTACCTGGTTACGGTCTTCGGGATGTACCCGTGCGAGAAATTCTCCATAATTGGCAGCAAATTCCCCAGGCTCTAATCCGAAAATACGATAGGTCTCGTTTGACCATTCCAGAGAATTTTCAGCAACATTTAGAACCCAACTGCCCAGCTGGCCGATACGTTGCGACATGCTGAGTAATGCTGTCTTTTCATCAAGAGCTTTTTTGGCCTGCTGTAAATCAGTGACATCCACAAAATTGATAATGACCTTATCTGGTTGGTCGTTATCCCCTGGTACGGGAATGCCGTGCAAATAAATCCAGGTGATATCAGGGCGGTCAGGTCGTTGAATACCCAGCAGCTCATTGGAGACTTTTTCATGTCTTCCCAGAATGCGGGAAACCGGACAGGCATCTTCCGGCAGGATACCACCCTCAGTATCGGTGAAATTCCACTGTACTGCTCTGTTGTCTCTGTGCGACTCATCTTCAGGCATCCCTAAAATACGGCTGGCTTCCGGGTTGCTGAGCAGAATATTTGCATCGCGATCATAGACTACCACTCCGCTGAGGAGATTATCCAAGGTCATCTTATAATCAGCTGCATTATTTTTCACTGTCAGCTCTGCCAGTTTAATATCGGAAATATCAGTATAGGTTAGTATAACTCCTTTGATTTTTCGTTTTTTTCCGCGGAAAGGGACCATTCGCTGGAGAAGCCATGCTCCGTCCTGGCTTTGTACTTCCTGTTCAGCCATATGTCCTGTTTCCAGTACCTGACTAACATCATTGAGCATTTTATTTTGGTCTGTCAGCTGATAGGCGATATGGTCAATGGGACGGCCAATATCCTGGGGAAGCAGCTTAAAGGAGTAGGCACTTGCCGGGTTGAATTTACGGATAACCAGATGTTTGTCCAGAAAGATAACTCCTACTTCCAGGCTGTCCAAAAGGTTCTGGTGCTCCCGGTTTAATGCCTCAAGTTCATTGTTTTTACGTTCAAACTCTGCATTAACTGTGTAGAGTTCTTCATTGACTGAGTGCAGTTCCTCATTGGTGCTTTGCAGCTCTTCATTGGATGCCAGTAACTCCTCATTGGTGGCCTGCAGCTCTTCGTTGCTGGTTTGCAGTTCTTCCACCGTGGTTTGAAGATTCTCTTTGGTGAGCTGGAGTTCTCCATCCAGGTCAGTGATATACTTTTGCAGGGTACGAACACTCTGGTCATCCTGAAGAAAGGTCTTTGATTCAGAAGAGGTAACAGGTGAAGAGGAAGTGAGGTGTTGAGGCACCAGGGAAACATGGTAATGACTGGAATGCGTTTTTTCGTCTGGCAGGTGCTGGACAACCACATCCACGCGTCGGGTCTCTTCACCATAGGGTACGCTGACATTGGGCAAAGTGAAATCAGCATCACTGGCAACAGTTCGTTGTAAGGCAACGCTGACCGCCAGATGCAAATCTCCTTCCAGCATGGAAAGAAAATCATTTTCCACCCGGCCCTCAGGAGGTTTGATATATGCATTGATATCACCAAAGTAATGCAAAACCTGACGATGCTGATTCAGGAGTACTCCGGTGGGGACATAACGTTTGAGCAGCAGGTCATAATCATGGAGAATCTGGCGATCCAGCAGGGCAGAATTTTTTGTTGTGATTTTCCGGTCAGGGGAAATCAAGGGTGGCATGGCGTTGCCAAGTTCTTTGATTCCGAGTCCTCGTCGTGAGTCCCCGACTTTTTGGAATATATTATGGTTACTGTGGATGGGTGTAAAGTCATCGGTAAATTTTCCAGTCCCCTCACTCAATCCGAGCAGGAGAATACCTTCAGGGCGCAAGGCAAAATGAAGCAGATTGAGAGAGCTATCCTGACTTTCCGGGGAAAAATAAATCAACAGGTTGCGGCAGGAGACCAGGTTCATTTTAGTGAACGGTGGGTCATTGATCAGGTTGTGAGGAGCAAAAATCACGAGCTTGCGTAGTTCCGGGGAGACACTGTGGCTCCCGAATTTTTCCATTATGAAATAGCGATCCAGTCGTTGTTGAGACACATTTTTCAGGCGTTCAGGTTCATAAACTCCTTTAGAGGCTGTTTCCAGGGAATGGCGATGTACATCAGTGGCAAACACAGAGATTTTTTTCTGGTACCCCAGCCGTTCAGCAGCTTCATGGAGAAGGATAGCTATGGAATAGGCCTCTTCACCTGTAGCGCAGGCAGCAATCCATGCCCGCACACCATCAGGGCTGGCCTGTTCAAAAAGTGTTGGTATAATTTCTTGTTCCAGATAGGAGAATACCTGGGGATCCCGGAAAAATTCTGTGACACCAATAAGCAGGTCTTTGTACAATGCATCCAATTCCAGAGGATTATTGGCCAGAAAATCCACATAGTCACGTACCTGCTGGAGATGACAGAAATCCATCCGGCGCTGGATACGGCGACCCACCGTTGTGGGCTTGTATTTGGAAAAATCCAGGCTTCCGGCGTGATAACATAATTGCATATCCCGGTATTGACCGCTGCTCTTGGCATACCGTCGAACTGGGCCGACTCCACAGTTTGGGCCAGAACCAAGCCGCCTGCATCATGAATGGCCTGAATCCCTCTGGAACCGTCAGAACCTGTCCCGGAAAGAATAATGCCAACAGCTTGTTCTTCCGCAGCATTGGCCAGAGACTCAAAAAATATATCTACAGGTAGGGTCAGGTGCTGCGTTGTGCGTTCCTGAAGGTAGAGTCTTCCGTTATCCATGGTCATGACGCATCTGGGAGGGATAAGATAGATGGCATTTTTTTGTAACCCGATCCCGTTTTCTACCCGGTGGATAGGCATGGTTGTATGGCGGGCCAGCAGGTTATCCATCAGGCTCTTAAAGTCAGGGGAAAGGTGCTGAACAACGACAAAGGCCATGCCACTGTCCGGCGGCATGGCACTGAAAAAGGCTTCCAGGGCTGCTAACCCACCAGCCGAGGCACCAATACCGACTACGGGAAAGGTCAAAAGGGTCTTTTTTTGTTCCTGCATGGTGTTTAATTTTCTGTTATCAGATTATGAGATGCGTTCATTCAAATCGGGATTTGAGAGGTAAGAATCAATCGAATAGCTTTCAGGCTTTTGTTATCCCTCCCTCAAGGGAAGGGATGGGAGTTTATACGAACAAACCGGGTGACTCCTTGGAGTCACTCAATTACCTTTCATATTTTGTTGCCTCTCCCCAGGGTGGGGTGTGGAATGGGTATTATTGAAATCGCCTGATTCTATAGCTTCGACAAGTTTTTCAAAAAAAAAACATTCGTTCGGAAAGACACGCATGATTAGAGCATAACTTGGACAGTTAATCAATGCTTTCTCGTAAGTACTCAGCCAATGAAAACAGTACTTCCTGCTTGTATGTTGTATGCTGCGTTTTCGGGAGTTTTAAAGTTCATAGTGACAGCATAATTTTCACCTGTTGATTCTGTCAAGAGGATTAATGGCGGGCTGGTTCCGATCAGGGAAACCATGATATGATCGGCATCGGAAAAGCAGTGCGCCACAGATCAAAAAAATGGATCAGTCTTCTGGCGGCTTTCCGCCGTTTTTTAATAATTTTTGCAAGTGTATCACCAAATATTTTGATCTGCTTGTTCTTTGAACTCCTTCGGCAATATATTAAAGGTTGGGAAAAAGTCGTTCGTCTTCTTTTTGCGCATGCATAAGTATCATCCGCACAATACCTTTACTTGCTTCTATGATTGTTTCAACATCGCTTTTTAAGAGAGAGGAATTATATCGCAGTAATTTTTCTTTGAATGTATCAAGTTTACGTAATATTAGAGCATGTTCCTGCTGCAACTCCTGAACCATCATTTTTTCTTCCGGGCTGCCATGCTGAATAATCATAGGAAAGATTTTTTCCTCTTCGAATTTAAAATGCTTAACAATGTATTCATCAATAAAAAACTGAATTTTATCAATATAATTTTCGAGATCACCGGATTCTATTGCTTCGATAAGTTTTTCAAAAAAAGCCATTCGTTCGGAAAGATAGGTATGATCAAGGCATAGTTTGGTCAGTTTATCCATTTTTTCTCCTTATTTGCCGGGAGTTTTGATGTGCATTTGTGTACATCAAAGTGGTTGAAGAATTTAGTTCAATTAATGCTAAGTATAATTATTTGTACTGTCTTTGTTATGAAAAAGCAAATTTTCATAACAGAGAAAGAATCTGATCCTGGTAATCTCGGTAACGGTTCATTATTTGTGGTCTTTCCTTGAAGTTTATCCACTGCACAGGTACACTCCATTGAAAAGAAACTCACCTCTTCCTGTTCAGTTGGCCAGGGAGACCAAGCCCTCTGGGCGCTGATACCACAAATATACCGGAACCGTACACCCAAGGAGGCTGCACCCATGTCGGGAAACTCTGCAATGTTCAAATACGATGAATACGGCAACACCCGTGAAATATATGTTTATGCTAGTGGGCCCAGCCTGCATTCTGATCCTTTTGTTAACCGAGGCACGGCCTTTACTATTGACGAACGGCAGCGTCTCGGGTTGGTTGCCATGCTGCCTCCGGCAGTGCGTAGTCTGGAAGAACAGGTGGAAAATAGCCGAATCAAGGTTGAAGCAAAGGACTCAGATATTGAGCGTTTTGTCTATATTCGTTCCCTGTTTGATCGTAATGTGACACTGGCCCATGCCCTGATCAAGAGTGATATCAGCCGTTATATGTCGCTTATCTACACTCCAACAGTGGGGTATGCCTGTCAGCAGTACTCTTCCATGTTCCGTTCAGCTAACGGGCTGCATTTTCATCCTGGTAATATAGATCAGGCAGAAAATGTCCTGCGTCGTTTTCAGCAACGGGATATTCGGGTCGCAGTGGTTACGGATAACCAGGGGATTCTCGGCCTGGGAGATCAGGGAGCTGGGGGAATTGCAATCTGTCTGGGCAAGCTGATGCTCTACACTCAGGGAGCAGGGATCGCACCCTGGCATTGTCTGCCAATTTCCCTGGATGTGGGCACAAATAATGAGGCTCTGCTCAATGACCATGAATATCTGGGCTGGCGTCATAAACGGATAACTGGTGATCAGTATATTGATTTTATCCAGCACTTTGCCCGGGCCTTTCGTAATGTTTTTCCCAGTGCCCTCTGTCAATGGGAGGATTTTTCCAAGCAGAATGCCTTTGCCATCCGCGACGCCTTTCTTCATGACCTGATTTCCTTTAATGATGATATTCAGGGAACCGGTACTGTTGCCCTGGCAGCTATTTACACAGCTATGCGGATCAAACAGGAAAGCCTGGCCAAACAGAAATTTCTGATCCACGGGGCTGGAGCAGGGGGGATTGGTATTGCTGAGCAGATTTTGATTGCTCTTTGCGCTGAAGGGGTGCCGGAAGATGTGGCTCGTCAGCAGATTTTTACCCTGGATTCACAGGGGCTGATTACTACAGCCCGTGAGTTGCTTCCTTATAAACAAAAATTTGCCCAGGATCCAGCAGCGCTTGATTGGCTGAAGGAGGAACAAGATGGTCAGTTGGAAAATGTGGTGAAAAAATCTGGGATTACCGTGTTGATTGGTACTTCCGGGCAACCGGGCTGTTTCAGTAAAGAGGTTGTGCTTTCTGTATGCAAAAATACTGACCAGCCAGTTATTATGCCGCTGTCTAACCCAACAGATCATGCTGAGGCTGTGCCTGCTGATATCTATAGTTGGACCAAAGGACGGGCCCTGATCGGAACAGGCTCACCATTTCCTGATGTGCTCTATGGAGGACGGGCATTCCCTGTTTCTCAGGCAAATAATGTTTTTGTTTTTCCAGGGGTTGGACTCGGAACCCTGGCCTCGGGATCCCGTGCTGTGCTGCCGGAGTTTTTTATTGCTGCTGCCGAAGCGGTATCTTCCTGCGTGACGACAGCAGCAATGAAGGACGGTGCGCTGCTCCCTCCGGTGACGGATCTTGCCCAGGTCAGCCTGAAAGTTGCTCAGGCAGTGGGAGAAGCTGCCATAGCTGCGGGCATCAGTCGGCCTTGTGCTTTTTCCAGTTTTCAGCACCAGGATGATCCGGTTCGATTGCAGAAATTGATCCGTAATTTTCGTTGGCAACCAACATATTTACCTCTGGTGGCGATGTGATATTTATTATTTGGGTGTTTTTGTCCCCCAGAGGGTAACCCTTATTAAAAAAGGAGAACAGATTATGAAAAAACAGGATACGCATAGTGTGGCAATAGGTTATATCCTCTGGATTTTTGGTTTCATGGGGATGCATCGTTTTTACTACGGTAAACCTGTTTCCGGCACCATATATTTCTTCACTCTGGGATTGCTGGGGATAGGCTGGATTATTGATCTCTTTTTGATTCCCGGTATGGACCGTCAAGCTGATCTTCGTTTTGCCCCTGGTCCTAAGGATTATAATCTTGCCTGGATTTTTTTAGTTTTTCTTGGACCCTTTGGAATTCACCGGATGTACATGGAAAAATGGTTGACCGGTATCCTCTATCTTTTTACCGGCGGGGTATTTCTCCTGGGCATTCTCTATGATCTCTGGACGTTGAACGATCAACTTTCACAAGTAAATAATGGCTGAAAGCTAATACTTGAGAAGTATTTCCCTTCCCCAGGGGGAGGGAAAATCCGGTTCATTATTTTTTTTCTTGCAATGGCAAAGAAGGTGTGGCATCCTTGCCTTATCTTATTTTTTATCTTTTTGTAAATACCGTATGATTATTTTTTCTTCATATATCTGAGGCCGTAGAAACGGTACCCGGTCCGGTTCGGACTGGCAGAGCATATCAGCGGTTTTTTCCCTCTTTGATTTTTCTTGAACATCCTTTTTTCCTTTCCTGAAAATCAGACAGGCTAGGACCGTGTCTGATCCATGTACGTACATAAACGGACAGTTGCGTCGTTGTGTGCGATGCAGTTTATTCTCTGTCTCAGTGCCTTTCTGCCTTGGCCATATCGTTGTATTTTTGTGGGATAAAGAGATTACCCTTTCTCCCTTTTTAATCAATTGGTCGAGAAAACTGTCATTTATCAGGAGAAAATTATGATTGAAGTAACTGAAACAGCTATTGTCAATGTGAAAGAATATCTGAACCAGGGAAAAATAGAATCCCCAATCCGTATCTTCATAATGCAGGGTGGTTGCTCTGGGCCAGGCCTTGGATTGGCTATTGATGATGCCAGGGAAGATGACCTGACCTTTGAGCAGGATGGGGTGAATTTTCTGGTTGAAAAAGCTCTTGCAGAAAGCTGCGGTGCCATTAAGGTGGACTATCTTGAGTCCAGCAGCGGTTGTGGCTGTTCTGGTGGTGGTTTTAAGATTACCAGCGAAAAGCCGTTGCCAGGGGCAGGTGAAGGTTGCGGTGGTTCCTGTTCGTCCGGTGCCTGCTGTTAATCACAGAAGAGAGAGAAAAATGAGCAATTTTGAAGTAAAAGCCTACCCGGAACTCTGGCAGTCCCTGGATATGGATGTGGAGCGTTTTGACAAGGCCCGCCAGATGTTGGGCGATGTCTATGCGCAATCCTTTTTGAGTCAGCAAAATCGTCCCAAGGCTATGGCCTATTTTGATGAGATGATAGCTGAACTGCACGGTGGTCGAATTAAGGAATTGATGGCAGTCAAAGCAGAAGGGCGGCCTGTGGTTGGCACCTTTTGTGTATATATTCCTGAAGAATTGGTGATAGCCGCAGGCGGTGTCTGCATTGGCCTCTGTGGTGGATCTCAAGGATCTATACCTGATGCAGAAAAGACCCTGCCCCGCAATATCTGCCCTATGGTTAAATCAGCCTATGGTTTTAAGGCGGGCCGGATTTGCACGTATTATCAGGTGGCGGATTTTCTGTACGGGGAAACTACCTGTGACGCCAAGAAAAAGACCTGGGAATTACTTGATCGTCTGATTCCCACCCATGTCATGGAGATTCCTCAATGCAAAAAGCCCCACAGTATTGCCCTGTGGCAGGAAGAGGTCAAGGTCTTTAAGGCCAAAATGGAAGAAACCACAGGCAAGGAAATCACCGAAGAAAATCTGGCTGAAGCTATCAAGCTGATGAATAACAAGCGTACGGCTCTGCAACGTCTGAATAGCCTGCGTCATCAGAGTCCCAGCCCGATTTCCGGCAAGGATGGTTTGCTGATTGAACAGATTGCCTTTTATGATGATCCGGTTCGCTTTACTGAAAAGGTGAATGTGCTGTGCGATGAGCTGGATGAGCGGGTGCAAAATCAGGTGAGCGTACAGGGGCAGAACAGTGCCCGGGTGATGATTGCTGGTTCACCTATGGCCCTGCCTAACTGGAAGGTTCATAACCTGGTGGAAGGGGCCGGAGCCGTGATTGTGAATGAGGAGTCCTGTATTGGTACCCGCTATTTTAAAAGGATAGGAATTCCCATTTTTTATTCAATAAATCCATAATGATCGTGTAAAATATAGAAAAGAGTTGAAGAGTCGGCAAGAGGAAGGAGAAATGCGCAAGATTGATCAGAACATTTTT
>NZ_JALAAI010000078.1:0-19269 GCF_052785085.1 Candidatus Electrothrix sp. | reverse complement strand
CATTTCTTGGCACCGCAAAAGCCTTGAAAAATATAATTACTTGATAATAAACGAAAAATATTTTTACGCCCAACGAATAATCAGGTAGTTAGGATTGTTTCGATAATGATTCTCACAAAGTTGGGTCAAAATATGCATTCATTAATGCTGATTCTTTGAAAAAACAGAGTAAAATAAGGATACATGATCTGCTTATAATTTCAATTTAAAAGCAAACAACAGGACGAACAGACAACATCAATTTGTTCAACAAAGGGCTACTCTGCTGAACAAATAAAAGCGATAACCGCCACTCAAAAAATACTCCCAAACATCATTGAGTGGCGTAATAGAAAGGAAAATAAAGAATTGATGAGATATGAGCAGGAAGGAGAGACACCTTACTGCTCAGTCACAGGGTAGTGAGTGGGCAGGCAGAATCATGTGATGAGGGCCTGGAGAAAAATCATCATCGAAAGCGTTCCTCCCGGCCTGCGCCCGGCACCAAACCTGAAAATAACAAGGAGATACAAGCTTGTTACTTAGAAGTCTCAGCATCATCTTGGTGGTACCCGTAAGATCAAGATTACTCCGTTTCAGCCGCAGCATCAAGGAAATCCTGCTCAGTCAGCTCAAAATCAGCATCATGGGCCTGATCCACCTTGAGAAGAATCGTCATGTCACCCTGGTACGGCGGTTCAAAATCAAATTTTCCTTCTTTATCAGTCTTTCCTTCCAGAACTTTCTCACCCTTATCATTGACAACTACTACATGACCGTTCTGGACTTTTTTTCCGCCCATAAAAAATCCTTCCACATAGACCCGATTATTTTCCACATAACACCAGAGAGTGGTTGCATGGGCCAAGGCTGAAGAAGCCAGAGACAGAAAAAGCATGGTTGTGGCTAGCAGAAAAGCTGCCTGTCTGATTGGTTGCGTTTTAGACATGATGATGAACCTCCTTTTTTATAAAGAATAAGATAAAGTGTTTGCATAAGAGTGGTCGGTAAAATCAAGCAGGCTGGGCGGAATGGGGTTAGATTTCTCCCTGATTGGGCCCGCCTCTGCAAAGAAGAGGTCGGGAAACCAGAGCCCCATAAAACAGGATACTGGAAACCAAGGCAATCACTGCACCGCTGGGCACTGGCAGTATCCCGGACAGCAGCAGGCCAGAGGCCGTACTGATAGTGGAAAAAATGACACTGAGCCAGACAAACCAACGAAGGTTAGGAGCAACCAGTTGGGCCCCGGCAGCTGGAACCACAATCAGGACCAGGACAAGCAAGGCCCCAATTAATTTCAGGCTGGACACCACCATAATGGTCATCAGGGTGACAAAGAGATACTCCAGAAAAACCGGAGAGATTCCCCGTGCCTTGGCCAAGGTGCGATTAAAACTGGCCAGCATAAATCTGTTGAAATTAAAGGCAAACAAGGTACCAACAACCAGAGAAGCAATAGTCAGGGCTATCAGATCGTTATCATTCAGGGTAATCAGACTGCCAAAGAGGATCCCCTCAATTTGATGAATATTGAACTGACTGGTTACCACAATCATCAGAATAATACCAAGCCCAAGCACCTGAGCCAGAACCACCCCGATAATCGTATCATTGGCAAGCCGGGTTCGGTTCTTTACAAAGGTTATCAGCAGGGCCACAACTAAGCAGAAACCGTAAAGACCTGCATAGGTTCCGTCTACTGGTTCACCCAGCAGCAAGCCAATAGCCACGCCACTCATGGCAGCATTACCGATGGTCTGGGTAAAGAAAGAAAGTTTCTTGGTGACCACCACAGTGCCCACCGCCCCGAGCAGCGGCCCAATGATCAACGCAGCCAGTAAGCCGCGAATCATGAAGGTGTGCTCGAATATTGCAGGCAGATAGCCATCAGCTGCCCAGCTTTTAAAAATATCGTAAATAAAATCCATAGCCTCTTATAAAAATGTATATTGCTGCAGCAGATCAGAATGATCCAGCCCCTGGGTCGGGCCATCATAAAAAATCTTTCGATTCACTGCTGTGACAGCATCGCAGGTCCGGGAAATCATATCCATGCTGTGACAAACCATGAGAATCGTAATCCCATGTTCCTCTCTCAGGTTAAGCAGCATTTCTTCAAAATGACGGATACCAACTTCGTCAATATTGCTGGCTGGCTCATCAAGCAAGAGAAGCTCTGGCTTTGGGGTCAGGGCCTGGGCCAACAAAACTCTGCGAAACTCCCCACCAGAAAGCTGGCCCACACAACGATCAATCAGATGGGCACAGTCTGTGGCTGTCAAAAGCTCTTCAATCTTTGCTCGCATCGCCCTGCGACGTCCCAGAAACACAGGCATCTTTTTCAACATCAGAAAAAGAAAATCAAACACCGTGATCGGCACAGAATGGTCAAAATCGAGAAACTGTGGTACATAGCCCACGCGACCGCTTTCCCGAAAGAGAAAACGAATGGTTCCCTTATGAGGCATCCCCCCCATGATACTCCGCATCAGGGTGGTCTTGCCAGCTCCGTTGGGACCGGTCAGGGCATGGATATGCCCTTTTGGGACGCATAGATTGATATCTTCAAGGATTCGGTTGCCCCGAAGAGCAACCGAAAGTCCATCTATTTCAAGCAGATTATGCTCATCCATATCACTCATTATTGTTCCTTATCCGGCTTTGTTCCCGGAGCAAGATTGTTCAACACACCTTTCTGCATATCCTGCATCTGCTGATTCATCTGATCCTTAATTTGCTGCTGCTGCATTTTCGGCAGTGTTTCTTGCAGGCTTTCCTGCATAGTGCCCTGCATTTGCGTTTGAGTGTCCAGAATCTGTTGATTCATCCGTTCATTCATCTGCTTCTGTTGGATAGCAGGGATGGAATCTTTGAGTTGTTCCTGCACGTTCTCCTGCATCTGCCTGGTGGTATCCTGAAGCTGCTGCTGCATACGCTCGGACATCTGTTCCTGCTGTATTCTTGGTACAGATTTCTGCATATCTTTTTGAATAGCCTGCTGCATCTTCTGAGATGCATCCTGCATCTGCCGTGACATATTCTCCTGCATAGGTGCTGCCATGGAGCCGGGTTTTGCACCCGGAGCAGCACCTGCCGAAACTTCGGTCAAGGCTGCAACAATGGCATCAATATTTCTCTGCATGGCCTGCTCAAAAAATTCCTTTGAATACTCTCCATTGGAAATATGGGAAAGCGCATAAAGACGGCAGCCAGTCTCCTGGTAGATAATATCTACGTATTTCTTTTCATAATCCAGCTCACCAAAGAGTACATTGACCTTGGCCCGCTTGATCCTTTTAATAGTATCCTGCAACTGGCGTGCGCTGGGTTTAATCCCATGCCGAGGCTGTACCACCGCACTGACCTCAATACCAAGCTCCTGAAAAAGATACGAATAACCATCATGAACAGTAGCGATACGTAATTTGTTGAGATCAAGCATATCAATCTGCATCAACGCAGACTGGAGCATACGACGGAGCTTCATGGAGTACGCACGGACATTTCTCACAAATACACCAGCCTGATCCGGGCAGAGCCTGCCCAGTTTTCTGGCGATCTTCTGCATCTGCTGAATCGCACCGGTTATGGCAATATAGGTATGGCTGTTATAGGAGACCTTGCTGTCCTTTTCAAAATCGTAATGCTTATTAAAACTGGGGATAAGAGGCAATCCTTTACTGGTATCAAGAACCACCAATTTGTCGTTTTCAATGGCCTTGAGCATGGGCTTGATAAACTCATCATGCCCTATCCCATTGATAATGACCACATCCAGATTTTCTAATTTCTGCATATCCGACGGCAACGGCTGATAGGAATGAGGATCCGATCCCGGAGGGATTATAGAGGTCACATTGGCCGCATCACCAACGATATTTTTGGCCCAGGAATAGTATGGATGCAGAGAAGCTCCAATATTAAGACGACATTTCTGTTCCTGGGCATATGCCTGTATTGAAGAAAAGACAAGGCAAAAAACGAGTACAAAATGAGGGCGCAATATTTTCTTCATGTGAAACCTTTGGTATTTTGTCTTTATCCCCCTGTAAAAGGCGGCAGAGAAATTACTATATAGAATGTATATTGAATAGATCAGATAACGCTGTCAGTCAGTTGATGTTGGCTAACAGAGAAGAAGAGACTGATCAGGTCCCGGAAGATTCTACAATCTTTCCATTAACAGCTAAATTACCACTCATCACCCATTTCCAGCCCAATTCGGCAGGAAATTCTTTCGGGTAGTCAACAATCTGTGAGTTTATCCAGATCTGGGCGGTAAAACGATCCTCCAGACTCTCCTGAACATAGGGATAAGGATATTGTCCTGCCTGGAGATCAATAATACGGAGAACAAAACTATTTTCCAAAGGATCGGATCCTTTTTTTTCTTCCTCAGCAACCTGCGTATTGGTACCATAATAGTCAACCCAGGTCTCGCCCTGATGCATTTCCCAGGAAAAGCCACGCAGACCTGCGGGTAAGAAATCACCCACAAAAGGCGGAAGAGATTCGGTTTGCAAGTCAGCAACCTCTGGCCATGTGCCTGCTGCCTCATAGGTCCAGGTAATACTGTCCACAGCACCAAGTAAAGATCGGTACAAAACCGGGGCCTGATTCTTGAGACGAATATCGTTAATTTGATAAGATATTCTTGTCACCACATCTTCTTTGGGCGCGACCTGCATATACCGCAAGCCTGCAAGCAAGACGATACAACAGATAACAATACTCAGCCCAACAACCTCACGCCTTGCAGCAAGTGGAGCCACAATCACTTCATTATATTCTGCAACAGTACTGCTCATCACTCATCCCCTACTCTTCCAATTCCTGGTCAAAATCCCTTTTTGACTTCATCATAAAAACCTGTGTCCCACAATGAAGGGTATTACTTTTTCAAAATACGTAACACTGTTTCAAAAGTTACGCAATATTTTTTTTGCGCTGGAGTGAGAAAAATATACTCACCTCAATAAATCACCATCACTACACCAGCTCTGCCATAACGGTATTTGCCAACAAAAATCCTTGGGCTGTGAGCTGTAATCGCCCCTGCACAATACGCACCATACCTTGACGAATAAGGCGATGCAAGGTATCACTGTAATAGCTTTCCGCATTCAGATCAAAATGATCAGTCAATGCTGCCAGTGACACCCCTGCTGTCATACGAAGGCCCATGATGACAGTTTCCCGAAATGCAGCTTCCCGGTCAAGTTTTTCTTTCTCCATCCACACCTCTTGCCCTTTTTCCAAACGCGCGCAAAATTGCTCTGCATTAGCAATCGCGGTGAAACGGGTCTTATTAAAAAAAGCAACAGCACCTGCCCCAAGGCCCAGATACTCTCCATTCTGCCAGTAATTGATATTATGACGACATTGGTATCCTGGTTGGGCGTAATTGGAAATCTCATACCGCTGCAAGCCTGCCTGCATAAGAAGCTGTTGGGTCTCCTCCAACATTAAGAGGACAGTATCCTCATCAGGCAGAAAAAGGGTGCCCTGCTCTTCCATTCGGGCAAAGGGCGTACCTGCTTCAATGGTGAGTTCGTAAATGGAAAGATGGGTCGGTTGCAGCTCCAAGGCATGCTCAAGGGTGGTTTTCCAGGTCTGGATCCCCTGCCCAGAAAGCCCGTACATCAGATCAAGATTGATATTCTCAAAACCTGCTGTCCGGGCCCATCGAACCGTGTCCACAGCATCTGCCACCGTATGAGGGCGACCAAGCTGACGTAACTCTGCATCCTGTAAGGATTGAACACCGATGGACAAACGATTAAATCCTGCCTGCCGCAAGACAGCAAGATCGGATCTGTCTACCGTTGCCGGATTCACCTCAATGGAAATCTCAGCTTCATCTGCACAGGAAAACCGCTCCAAACACTTGCTCAAAAGCCTGCTCAAGGCCGCTGCGGGCAACAGCGTTGGAGTTCCCCCACCGAAAAAAATACTGGTCATGGGGCGCAGGTGATTTCGATATGCTTCTGCGCAAAAACGTAATTGGGTGTTTATTGCCTGGACATAGCGTTCAACAAGATCCATCCGGCCCTCAAGGGAATAAAAACTGCAATAAGGACATTTTTTCAGACAAAAAGGAATATGGAGATACAGGCCAAAATCACTCATTAAGAAAGAGGCTCAACAAAAAGACAGGTCACAAGATCAAGCAAGGCGGGAACGAACCTCAGAACAATCTTTCTGAATAGCAGTCATTAAACCGTGATCAGCAAAACTGTACACGTTTTCACCAGCTCCAATGATCAGGTGATCCAACAGGTTAATATTCATAAATGAACACATCAAATACAGGGTGCGGGTCAATTGCTCGTCCTGCGCTGAAGGCTGAAGACTGCCTGAAGGATGATTATGAGCCACCACAAGGGAGGCTGCATTATGAGCCAAGGCTGCCTTCATCAATTCACGGGGATAAACCGTGTTTACATTGATGGTTCCTTGGGAGATGATTTCACTGGTAATAACTGCATGAGAGGCGTCTAAAAAGACAACCATAAAGGCTTCATGCCGAAGGCCGCGCAGGGCGTGGATCAGATAATCAGCCACATCCCTGGATGAGGTGATATAGTTTTTTTTCTCAATCCGTTGGCGTAGATAGCGGCGGGCAACTCCCTGGACAAACTGGAGTGCAAAAACATTCTTCGGCCCCATGCCTTTGAACTTTTTCAGCTCTTCCGGAGGAGTATCCAGCACTCGCGGCAGGGAACCAAATTTAACCAAGGCATCCCGTGCTGCCTGTTTGCAGTCTGAACGGGGGGTGCCAAAGGTCAGGAGGAGTTCAATGACTTCAGCGTCTGTCAGGGCTTCAATGCCCTTTTCCTGAAATTTATCCCGAAGCCGCTGGCGATGGCCTGCACTGCTTCCAGAAGGTTTCTTTGTAGTCACAGCTAAAAAAATGTAGAATAAAACGGAGCGACAGCACAACTCATTGCTTGCCATATATATTAGCATTCATCCCCTGAAATGCAAAGAGACGGATGAAACTTAGCTGCACTTGAACGCTCTGAGGAGGGGAGAGCAGATCTTTAAGTCCAGGCTTTGATCTTCATACTTCAAACAGGTCTCTGAACCACTGCATGAACACTGCCGCCTGCGGTGAAGCAGGCGAGAGAATGTGCTCAGTGATGGCATTATGAAGCTGTCTTCCCGGCGGATTCTGCCATGCCAGCCAGGTATGGATTTTTGCTTTGTCGAGGTGGCAGTCTTTAAAAGACGCTCCCGATTCCTTAGCCTGTCGGCAGCTCTGCTCGGAGAACTCCCATAATTCCCTGCCGTTTTCCGGCAAAAGGAATTGGAGAAAGGTTTCCAGCATACCCCGTGCTCTGTTGTCCGGCATCATCCAGACGCCGACTTTGATTTCTCCGGGATTGCCGTGAATCAAACCAGTTGCAGGTAATTCTTCTGGAATGTCCGGGTATCGGTCAAGAAGGCAGTTGCGCATACTCTGCCAGCGCTTGAAAGGAGCATCGTCCGCATCAAGGATGATACCGAGAATCTTCAATGTATCAGATGTCTTCAGCTGTATACTGATTTCCTCTTTGTTCAGCAGTCTTTCTACGCTGCCCAAGATCCTGATTTCAACTATCCAATCCTTGGGCCTGTCTCCCCACTGTACCCCATTGGCTTCGACAAACTCTGGAATCACCCGTTTGTCTTCCTCGCCTTCAACCAGCAGTACCTTTTCATGATTCATTTCAACGCACCTCAAGTTCCCGGTTGAGGGCAAGATGCATTTCTCTGTTCGTAAAGGTTACTGCACTCTCTTTATCCTTATTAATTCGATGAATGCGGATGGGCATGTCGGCAAATTCGTCCTCAACCGCATTGTCTGCCAAGGTTTTCCAGCAATCGCTGCTGTGAGTGGTGGCAAAAACCTGGACGTTGAGTTTTCTGGCAGTGATGCAGATCAGCTTCCACATTTTGGACATGACAGTGTGATGCAATCCGGTATCAATTTCGTCGATGAGGAGAGTACCGTTTTTTGCGGCAACGAGAGAGAGGATAAGACCGAGCAGGCGCCATATTCCGTCGCCGAAACTGCCGATGGGGATTCGCTCTTCCCACTTACTGCTTTTGACAAGAATGCCGCCACGAACATAATCATCAAACGATATTCCTCTAAAGGACGCAAGGCGGACGATATCTGGTTCTATAATCTGTAGTGCTTCAATAACGATATCTTCATCACTAGTCAGTACTATTTTATCAAACATAGCAGCTACTTTCCTGGGCAACAAAGAAGAAGAGGGGACGTGTTGAACCGTTACGTCGTTTTCTCTATTACCCGAAAAATGCAAGATTTTTCTATAATGAAATGGCAATCTATCATCGTTATATGGCAGCAATCCCCCTGATTTACTTATAGGGTAATCTATTTTTTTCTCTTTATTTTCTGTGTTCTTCCATCGGATATTTATATGCTGATGATTATAAGCATATATATCTTCGTGAAGATAAGGATGAAGCACTGAATCGTCTTCTACAACTACAGATAAAGTCTCATGGTATTCTTTTGAAAATGTTTTGATAGAAAAGTAAGATTTCAGTTCTATGTTAAACTGATGGAATATTCTGGATAAGTCAGCTTCGTACCCTATGTTCGCATGTTCTTCGTTTTGTTTTTTTTCGCCTCTATTTTCAAAGAGCGAAAAAAGGACAGATAGCTCTCCCTTTGACCTGATTAGCTGAACAGCCTCCAGAACTGAAGTCTTCCCGCAATTATTCGTGCCGACCAAAAGATTAACCTGCCCGACATCATCAATCTTATATTCAGAGAACCCTCTGAAGTTCTTTATCTCAAGCTGTGTTATCATCCCAACGTCTCTCTAAAGAACCTTTTTCTTGTTCCCACGCCCCAGTGCGGGAACGACCACTTCCCGCTACGCCACCCGAGATCCCGGCGCAATATCCCCTGCCACGGTGGAGAGCACCAGCCGCTCATTGCCGTCCGCATCAATTTCCTTGGCAGCCAGCACCATGCCCTGTGAGGTAATGCCCATCAACTTGGCCGGTTTCAGATTCGCCACAATGATCACCTTTTTGCCGACCAATTCTTCCGGGCTGTAATGCTTGGCAATGCCAGCTACCAAGGTTCGCTCTTCCGGTGCCTTGACCGTCAGCTTAAGCAGCTTATTGGCCTTTTTGATCTTCTCTGCTGTGACGATCTCCGCCACCCGCAATTCAACCTCACCGAATTGCTCAAAGGTGATCAGCCCTTCCATATCAACTTCCGGGGCAACCGCCTGCTCCTCTGCTTTCTTGCCCTGCCCTTTTTCCTGTTTATTCGGTTGTTCTTTTTTCTTTTTCCCTAAACGGGGAAAGAGGGCCTCGCCCTGATGCAACACTGTCCCGGCCTGCATTTTGCCCCAGCATCCCTCATCATCCAGTTTTGCCGCAGCCAATTCCTTTTTCAGCCCCAAAGCAGCAGCCATTTTCTCCGCCGCACTGGGCATGACCGGACGGAGCACCAGAGCAAGGAGACGCAAACTATCAGCCAGGAAATACAGTACCGTGTTCAGTCGCCCGGCCTGATCCGAGTCTTTAGCCAGTTCCCAAGGTGCATTGGTGACAATAAACCGGTTGAGCATACCAATAACCTCCCAGATGGACTGGAGGGCCTTATGAAACTCAAAGCTATTCATCGCAACGCTGTAATCAGCCACCATTTTTTCCAGGGCATCCGCCAGCACCCGATCTTCCTCAGTCACGGTGTCTTTATCAAGTGCCGGTACTGTGGAATCAGCATACTTGGCCAGCATGGTCAGGGCACGGGAGAACAGATTGCCCACGTCATTGGCCAAATCCGAGTCACGACGGGCTTCCAATGCCTCTGTGGAAAAAGAAGAATCCCGGCCAAAACTCATTTCCCGCAGGAGAAAGTAACGCACCGTATCCACCCCGTATTCCTCAACCAGATCATGAGGACGAATAACATTGCCCAAGGACTTGGACATCTTAGTCTCATCCACATTCCAGTAACCGTGGACATGCAACCGTCGATATGGCGGTAAACCTATGGCCCGGATCATGGTGGGCCAGTAAATAGCATGGGGTTTGAGGATATCTTTGGCAATCACATGCTCGGCACCGGCCCAGTAATCAAAACAGGAGCCGTCTGGATAACCGATCCCGGTCAGGTAGTTAATCAGGGCGTCAAACCAGACATAGGTGACAAAATTTTCATCAAAAGGCAGAGGAATGCCCCAGGTCAGGCGGGAACAGGGCCGCGAGATACAGAGATCTTCCAGCGGCTCACGGAGAAAGGAGAGCACCTCGTTGCGGTAGCGTTCCGGGGTGATGTACTCAGGATTACTCTCAACATGCTCAATCAGCCAGTCCTGATACTTAGACATGCGGAAGAAATAGTTCTGCTCGCTGATCTCCTCTGGTACAGTGAGATGATCCGGGCACTTGCCTTCCTTCAATTCTTTCTCGGTGAGAAAGCGTTCACAGCCTTTGCAATAATGGCCGGAATATTCAGAGAAATAAATATCTCCCCTATCATAGACCTTTTGAAGGATATCCTGCACCACCTTAACATGATCCGCATCTGTAGTGCGGATAAAATAATCCGGTGCAATATCCAGGTCCGGCCAGGTTTGACAAAAAAGTGCAGAAATCCGGTCAGCATATTCCCGTGGTTCAACGCCTTCCTTTTCAGCGGCCTGGGCAATCTTCTCACCGTGCTCATCCGTGCCGGTCTGAAAACGAACATCGTCACCGCAAAGGCGGCGAAAACGGGCATAAGTATCGGCAATAATGGTGGTGTAGGCATGCCCAATGTGGGGCATGGCGTTGACGTAGTAAATTGGGGTGGTTATATAAGTAGTCATAATATCATTAATGTCATCCTGCTTATTTTTTTTGGAGAAAGGCTTTAACCAAAAGCTACCACAATAAAGGTTAGAGCTAACAGCACCCAGCCGACTTTTCTCAAGTTTTGCGACCAATACTGAAAGACAAGGGCGACCTCAGCAAGCACCCCGGAGATACAAAAGAATTTTGCATGTCGGGCAAACCAACCAGCATCGGGAGAAAGCATATCCGGCGATGTGATGATCGGTTCAATGATCGCAATGATAACTAAGCCGGTAATCAGCGCGACAACACGTTGAACAATAAAAGCCCCTGTTTCTTGCCACGTCATGGACAAACTCCTTTTTTATTATGCGGATCGTACATGCGCAAGAAGTTTGCTGATGATATTTTGCGTTTCTTGAGACTTGAATATTTTCCCCAACTCTTTTTTAAACTCATCTTCATCGGAACATGACACTGATGGATTCTCTCCAGATGATAAATTCAAAGGGTATAGTGTCATATCGTAATGTAAATAAATTAACGTATAGTGATAGTTATTTAATGTCGGAGCAACAATATCTAATGTACACTCAAATTCCCCCGCCGTCTTTAACTGCTCAACCTCTCCTACCAATAAGCCATCTGTTTTTTCAGTTAATAATTCAGCCTGCTCCTTTAAAATCACGAAAGGCGTTTTGATTTTTTCAACATCGGGTAGTTCTCCCCATAAGTCCACTGTTGCCATTTTTATGCTGCCTCCTCAAGGGATAAATTGATAAAAATCGGGAGATGATCACTGAATTGCTGTTTATTCGGCTGACCGTTTTCCTTTAGTAAATTTGTTCCGTTAAAGCGCGTAACGACTTCCAGATTCTGATCTGAGAAAAAATCAAGCAAAGAGGGCCGGAGGAGCACCTGATCAAAAGAGTTCCAAAAAAAACATGCCTGCCCGGAACTCGGATAATGGTAGGTTCCTGGCGGTCCGTACGAAAGATCTCCCAGGCGGCTCCACATGGGGTTATAAAAAAAACTTCGTGCTTTGCCCTGAACTGTTCGCTCTTTTTTCAGAGCAATCTTTCGATCCATGACCGCATGCAGTCCATCGGCGGTCACCATCCCGTTTTCAAAAGGATTCATATTGAAGTCTCCGATACCTACGGTTCTTTGATGTCCGACCCTTTGCTCGGCCTCGCATACCATTTCCGACAAACGAACAGAAAGCATGGTGTGATCAATTTCACTGAGATGCAATTTGCTCGGAAGATGAACCGCCACCAGAATAAAATCCGGCCCTAATGGCGGAACAATCTGCTTGATGGCAATACCGACTGAGTCCGATACGGGAATCACGCTTTTCCGAACAAAACGTGTGTAAATGCTCAAACGTTCTGAAAGATTAAGCGGAAGCAGGAATTTTCTTTTTTGGCCCGAGTTCAGCGTGGTCAGAATATCCACATCTGAAAGAGGACTCTCTGCCAGAACCAGAATATCAACATCATATTGACGAGACAATGCACACAGTTCATTGAGAAGATGCTTTCTGTTCAAATTCCAAAAAAGTAAATTCATCTCCACCCCCGTCCGCATGGCCTCTGCATAGAATGCAGCTACATCCTTGCAGCTGATAATTTACGCAAATTCTGTTACTCCCCGTTCCTTCAGCATAGGCCACCCCATGGCCTCACGCTGGGCCACATAATGCTGGGCCACCTGGCGGGCAATATTACGAATCCGTCCGATATAACGGGTACGTTCTGCCACAGAGATAGCCTTGCGGGCATCCAGCAGGTTAAAGGTATGGGAGCATTTGAGGCAGTAATCATAGGCCGGGCGGATCAGGTCTTTTTCTACCAGCTTCAGGGCCTCCCGCTCATAGTTATCAAAGCTGGTCAGCAGATCATCAACCTTGGCCTCTTCAAAATTAAAGGCTGAAAACTCTTTCTCCGCCTGAAGGAAGATATCTCCGTAGGTCACTTCCTCGTTCCACTGGATATCGTAGACCGATTCTTTTTCCTGGAGATACATGGCAATGCGCTCCAAACCATAGGTAAGCTCTACGGTAATAGGTTTCAGATCAATGGAGCCTGCCTGCTGAAAATAGGTAAACTGGGTGATTTCCATACCATCAAGCCAGACCTCCCAGCCCAGGCCCCAGGCCCCAAGAGTAGGCGACTCCCAGTCATCCTCAACAAAACGGATGTCATGCTCCAGCAGGTCAAGGCCAAAACCTTTCAGGCTTTCCAGGTACATTTCCTGGATATTGTCAGGAGAGGGTTTGATCACCACCTGGTACTGATAATAATGCTGAAGACGGTTGGGATTTTCGCCATAACGTCCGTCAGTGGGACGACGAGAGGGCTGCACATAAGCGGCCTTCCAAGGTTCCCGTCCCAAGGCCTTGAGTATAGTTGCCGGATGAAAGGTTCCTGCACCAACTTCCATATCATAGGGCTGCATAACCACGCAACCGGCAGAGGCCCAGTAACTGTTCAGCGACGCAATAATATCTTGAAAATACATGATGGACAAATTCCTTACTTGCTGAGTTTTTTCGCACACGGAGATAATGAACAAACCCAAAATAATATCATAATAATATCATAAATGACAGCTAATCTAACACAGCAGACAGAAGGGGTAAATAATTTTGTCGTTACTGTCCCGGCCAAGCAAGGCTGGAGTGTAGCAACAGCGTATTTTCTGCCCCATTTTCTCCCTTGGCAAGCAATTCTGTTCCTATTATACTCATTATCTTTTTGAGCTTTCTGAAGAGATCCCCTGTCTGTCAAGAAAGGACAGGACGTAGAGGCAGACCTGTGTGTCTGCCCGAGAGTTTTGTAATTCCAGTAGGGGCATGGCGCGCCCTGCCTCTACCCCAAGACAACCCGGAGCAAGAATATGAGCGACATCAAGAAAATGTACACAAACATCCTCGGTGATTCCTTCCCCATGGATATGACCATCTCCTTTGGTGACCAGACCCTGGTCTACCGCAAGCGGACCTGGGCCATTCTCACAGAAGATGGAGGTGTGGACGAACGCGGCATCCGCTACGGCGAGAACCCGGATCAGGAAGCAGCCCTGTATGAGCTGGTCAACGGTAACCTGGCCCTTGGTGACTGCAAGTTCATTGAGCCGGGCAATGCTCTGGTCAGTGGCATCACGGTAGAGGATATGCTCCAGGTGGGCAAGCATCCGGGCAAGATCAACCTTACCGACGTGGACAACGGCCTGAATATTATTAAGTATCTGGTGGACAAACCGGCAGCGGTCATCCTCAAGCATAATAATCCCTGTGGTGCTGCTGTCGGTGCGAACCTGACAGATGCCTATAATAAGGCCAACCGGGCCGACCGCATTGCTGCCTTTGGTGGAGCTGTCATCACCAGCCAGGCCATTGACAAGACAACAGCAGAGCTAATGAGCCAGAACTACCTGGAGGTAGTCTGTGCCCCTGAGTTCGAGGACGGCGCCCTGGAAATCCTGGCCAAGGCCAAGAATCTGCGGGTTATCCGTATGGACGGCATCAACCGCTTGGCTGATTTTGAGAAGTACCGCTTTGTTGACTTCAAGTCCCTGATTGACGGTGGTATAATTGTCCAACAGTCTGCTGTGAATTCTATCCGTTCAGCTGCGGACCTGAAACCAGCCACTGCAACCTGGAAGGGCCAGGAATACGCCTGTGAACGCCAGCCCACGCAGCAGGAGCTGGATGACATGATCTTCGGCTGGGCCGTGGAGCATGGGGTGACCTCCAACTCGGTTATCTACGTCAAAGACGGTTGCACCACTGGCATCGGAACCGGTGAGCAGGACCGCGTGGGCGTGGCAGAGATTGCGGTCCACAAGGCCTATGTAAAATATGCCGATATCATCTGCTTTGATCAGTATGGCATTCCCTATGCAGATCTGGCCCTGGAAATTGAGCAAGGTAAGCGGGATGCAGGCGATAAAGAGGCCATTGATGCCAAGGTCAAGGCGGATCGGGGCGGGCTACCTGGCTCCACTATGATCTCTGATGCCTTTTTTCCGTTCCGGGACGGGGCGGATGTGGGTATCCGCGAGGGTATCACCGCTATTCTCCAGGCAGGTGGCTCCATGCGTGACTATGCCACCATCGAAGCCTGTAACGAGGCCACACCCCAAGTGGCTATGATGTTCACAGGACAACGTTCCTTTAAGCATTAAAAGAACGGTTCCGTAGGGGCAGGCCCCTGTGCCTGCCCTGAAACGATAGGGTAATCACAGGAAATTACCCCTACATTGCATACAAAGGAGAAACAGAATGGACACCCTCACCTGCATCACCAACCGGCGCAGTATCCGCACCTTCCAAGAGAAACCGGTTCCCCAGGACTTACTGAGAGAGATCATTGCCACAGCCTGCTGGAGTCCTTCCTATAAAAATTCCCAACCCTGGCAGGTACTGGTGGTTTCCGGGGAGAAAAAAGAAGGACTGTCCCAAATGATGGTGGAGTTGCTGGATAACGACACCCCACCTGAACCTGATCTGCCTGCTCCCACATCCTGGCCCGAGGCGGAACAGGCCCGCATTGATTATCTGATGGCCAAACGCAAGGAACTCACGGGCATGGATTTGACAGATCCGGCAGTAATTGCCCGGGCAAAGAAAGCAAACTTCTGCTTTTACGGTGCGCCCCATGCCATTTATCTTTATCAGGACAGCTCACTTTCCCAGTGGTCATTGTTCGACCTGGGTCTTTTTGCCCAGGCCCTGATGCTGACAGCTCACGCCAAGGAATTAGGTACTGTCCCCCAGGGCTTTGTCACCGACTATTCCCAGGCTATCAAAAAATATCTTGATATCCCGGAGCATAACCGACTGGTGCTGGGCCTGTCTGTGGGGTATCCTGATATGACGGCACCGGCCAATAGCTACCGCACTGAACGCAGCCCGGTAGATGAGATTGCCAGCTTTGTGGAGTGACAACAACATCAACTCGACAGTTGCATAGAGAAATTTATATTAGTCACATCAGACGAGTGTCGGACTGAACTGATTGCCGTGCAGCAAAGGGTGTTATTTTCATGATCGTTTTTTTGAGCTTGCGCTCGGCAACCTCTGTATCATAGGCAGCCTGGGCACGGAGCCAGTAGCCGTTGGACAGGCTGAAAAAGCGGCAGAGGCGCAGATCGGTATCCGCTGTGATGGAACGCCTGCCTGCAATGATTTCGCTGATGCGCTGGGCTGGCACATCTATTTCTTTGGCTAAACGATACTGGCTGAGTCCCATGGGATTGAGGAATTCTTCCAGAAGGAGTTCGCCCGGGGTGACAGGTTTCAGTTTTTTCATAATTCATTTACCTCAGTGGTAATCAACAATTTCAACGTGTTCAGCACCTGCATCTGTCCAAGAAAAACAGAGACGCCATTGGTCGTTGATGCGGATGCTGTGTTGACCCGCACGATTGCCCTTGAGTGCTTCAAGATGATTGCCGGGCGGAATTCTTAAATCGTCAAGACGACCGGCGATCTCCAGTTGCCTTAATTTGCGTCGGGCAACATTGGCAATATTGACGAAGCGTTTGACTCGGTGTCCTTTTGCGAGTTTTTTGGTCTGTTCGCATTTGAATGACTTGATCATGATTAAATAGTAACGCAATGCGTGATTAACGTCAAGCGTGATCACAGTAGTTAATCAAGCTTCGGTTTAGAGTTTTTTCATTGCGCCCCAAGCATTTTTGCTCTGTGTCTCCTCATCACGTTAAGGTTTTTTATGGAAAACAGTTGACAGGCACGAAGTAACAAGGCTATGTTGCGTTTACCATAACAAATGGCAATGCTTATCCACTGAGCAGGTGCCTTGACTTTCCGGTCGGAACAGGAAAGTTGATAAAGCCACAGCCGTCGTGAGGCGGTGTCGGAAAGCCACGGGTCTTTGTATAAGACAGCCGGGTTACCTCCTTTAACCTCTGCATATCGGGAAGTATGTTATTATTTCCACTCGAAAAATACCCGTTCCGGGTACACTCTTCTGTTGTTTGGGCCGGTTGATTTCCGCCTGCCGCCGCTTCTTTTTACTGAAACATTACTATGAATATAGAGGAACACATACAATACTGGCTCGAAAGTGCCGAACACGACTGGGAAACGGCGGAAAATCTTTTTACCGCCAAAAAATACGATTGGAGCTTGTTTATCGGGCATCTGGTTTTAGAAAAAATACTCAAGGCCGTCTTTGTTCAGAAAAACAACAATAAGCTTCCGCCGAAAACTCATAATCTGCTCAGACTGGCTGAACAGAGCCGTATAGAATTGAGTGAAGAGCAGGAAATGCTTTTAGACAGAGTGAGTGAATTCAATATAGAAACACGATATCCGCAATATAAAAACGAATTCTACAAAAAATGCACTTAGGATTTGCAGAAGAATATTTCCGTAAAATAGAGGAGATGGCAGCATGGCTCAAATCCCGGATACAGCCCGCTCAATCATAGAACGATTTCTGGGGGAATTAACAAAGAACGGTATCATTGTGGAACAGGCGGTTCTGTTCGGCAGTTACGCGCAGGGAACATTTAACGAGTGGAGCGATATCGACCTTGCGGTTGTGTCGAGCAAGTTTGAAGGTGAACGCTTTCTGGACAGGGAAAAAATACGGCGTATCAAACTGAAAGTCAGCAAGCTTCTTGAACCGATTCCCTACAGCCCGGAAGAGTTCAAGGAGGGGAATCCTTTTATCCGGCACATCCTGGAAAGCGGGATCAGGATTATCTGATATTTTTTAGGGCGTTCAGAGATGAGCCGAGTTTGCAGGAACAGTTTGTTCGGTGGGGATACTTCCGAGCGTGAAGATTCTTGATTATGCGGACCGCCGGGATATTACGGAAGAAAACGCCAATCCCTTTGCGCTGGCGGTGACGGCCCATCTGAAGACACAGGAAACACGTCATGATGCCGACGGGAGGAAAAAATGGAAACTGTCTCTGGTGAGAAAGCTGTATGAACACGGCCAGAAGAAAGAGGACGTGATCCGACTTTTTCACTTTATCGACTGGATGATGGCCCTGCCCGAATACATGGAAGAGGAGTTCTGGCAGGAGATCGGCGAATATGAGGAGGAAAAAAAGGTGCGGTATGTGACGAGCGTGGAGCGGATCGGATTCAAGCGCGGGGTTTCGGAAGGACGACAGAAAGGTATGCTCGAAGGGCGACAGTTGGGCATACTTGAAGGCACGCTCGAAGCGATAGAGATGGGGCTGTCGGTCAAGTTCGGCGTGAAAGGGCTGCGGCTGCTGCCGGAGATTCGGCGGATCAGGGATATTGAGCGTCTGAATATGATTAAACACATCATAAGGGTTACGGATGATCTTGCTGAGGTCGAGGCGTCGCTGGAGTGAATCATGCCTTTGTATATCAAACAGGCCCAGACCTGAAGGATGAGAGTGCGGCCCGACCGACGGTGCTGATTTGGCTCCTGAGTATGTGTATTTCAGAGCGTTCAGAGGTGAGCCGGGGATGCAGGGGCAGTTTATGCAATGGGGTTATCGCTGCGTTGAAGAGGTTTTGATATATCAGGGGTATGGGGGCGTAGAATGTCAACTAATTTGATGACGAAGAGCATAGTACTAAATCAGGTAAAACGAATGAACATTAAAAATATATTGTTGTTGCTGGTTATTTTTATAAGTTTTTCATGTGGGACAGCCTATTCTGAAACATTAAGTAAACCTGTTCTATACAATCCTGCAAATGCCGCAGAGGATATTTCTACAAGCTCCCAGAATTTTCGATGGAGTTCTGTTACCGGTGCAACAGTATATCGCATTGTCGTCCTTGAAGACGGGCATTATGCAGATTTTGTTGATGAGGACGGCGAAAGCTATTGCAAAAACACGACGACCTGTTTTACCGAAACGACTTCATCTACAAGTTATTCCGGTTTTACCCTGAAAGAGGGAACTAAATATTTTTGGAGCGTCCGTGCCGGTTCTCCGGATATTCCGGCCAGCGAATTCAGTGCTGCCTATTTTGTAACCAAAACAACTCTTGTTGAGAATAAGCCGCCCACCTTGGTAAAGGGGAGCGCAACACCTAATTCGATAACTTCAGGTGAGCAGGTCACCTTTGAATCAACGTGGGATGACCCGGAGAATAAATATATTGTTGATGTTCAGGTACGATTCAGAAGGCAAGGGACAACGTCTTGGCAGACTAAAACCTTGAGTTTTGTCAGTGGTTATACCTTCAAAGGAACCTATACAGTCAGCGGATCTGAAGGCTCTTATGAGTATCAGTTTAGGGCCAGTGATGCGGATACCTCTTCGGGTACGCGGACGAATACAACAAGCTGGTCTTCTACGTCGAACTTTACTGTTACGGCTCATCGCAGATTAGTGGGGAACGCCATGTTCCGCAAATACTCTGAGCCTGAAATTTTCAAAATTTCTATATCCAAACGCAGTCCGAATAATGTTTCTTATGCTGTTATTGAGTCCTTCAACAAA
>NZ_JALAAI010000077.1:0-19438 GCF_052785085.1 Candidatus Electrothrix sp. | reverse complement strand
TTTATTGTGCATAACACCTGAAATGAGTAAAAGGTTTAACATTATTGACTTTTCCTCATTATACAGGCTTTTTATTATCTAAGCAACTGTTTTTGTGTGGCGTTGAGATATTCTTTTCAACACCCTTTCCTTACTTTCTGCTCAGAAGAAGAACAACTCTACCATAGTCGTCTTTCAGTATCAGTTGATCGCCTCTTGTCTCATATCTTGCAGCATCCCGGAAGGCTTCCACGAGAAGGTCATCCTGCCTCATGCGTCTTTGTTCACACCATTTATATGTCGAGATAACGGCTTCCATAGAAATTTCATCTTCAGAAACAGTATAATCCCCCATATAATTATTACAGAAAGCTCTCCCCCCAAATTTACCGTCTTCCCAAAATCGTAGATCAAGTTCTCTGTAAAGGTTTATATCGACAAGTCCTCGACCGTCATTATATCTGGTTACCTCCCATGAGGTTCCGGAGAGCTGAACATTTTCATCACCATAAAAAGACTCCACCCTGTAGTATGCCAGTCCTCCTTGATCAGAACAAAAAGCAAGCGCATCGTTGTAAAGAGCCTGAGCTGCCTGATCTTCATTGTCATAATCAGCTGGTGTTTCTATTGAATAATTTCTACAGGAGTTGTAACAGGTCAATTCACCTCTTGCTCCTATACCATAGGCAGCAGTTGTAAAAGCAAGAGACAATGCAACGAGACAACAGCCTGTAATAATTTCTTTTGTTTTCTTGATAGCAAGGTTCGACATGACAGGGCCTCCCAAAAAGGTGGATACAAAATAGGTAGGTACGTAATTATCAATAGACGATACACGCTGTTGTACCCGCTTTATGCGGTTGATGTCAACGGAAAAGAATGAACGGCAAGAAAGGAAAGGCAAAAAAAAAACCCGCTCACCAATGAAGGCTGCGGGTTTTATAAAACGTCAAAGGACGACGTGATGGTACAAATATGGTGCCGAAGGGGAGAGTCGAACTCCCACGAGCGTACGCCCACTAGACCCTGAACCTAGCGCGTCTACCAGTTCCGCCACTTCGGCACGGCGAAAAGAATATGCCTTATTTCTGCCCTGCTGTCAACACCTTTTTCCATCCTCTCTGTAAAAAAGTGAATCTTCATCTCATGAGAACCCACGAACTGTTTGCGGGTTTTGTCAGGTTAGAGTACATATTGTGTTTTGCCTTAAAAAAATCTGCTTGTTTTTCCGAAACAGTCGATTGGTTCAGGAAACTCCAGACGCTCCATATCAAGCGAGGCAATACAAATATATGCAGCTGTATAGAAATCTACAAGAAATCACAACTCCCTTTGAACGACCAATTGTCACCATAGGCAATTTTGACGGCGTCCATGTGGGGCATCAGCTTTTATTTCACGAGGTGGCGATCCGGGCAAAACGCAACGGAGGCACCTCAGTGGCTATCACCTTTGATCCACATCCACTCAAGGTTTTGCGGCCAGGGGGGATCAGGCTCATCTCCACAACCCGGCAAAAAATTGATCTAATCCGCATGGCTGGAGTTGATGTCTTGGTTATTCTCCCTTTTGATCAACAATTCGCTAAAACTACAGCCACTGATTTTGTCAACACGGTTCTCTGTGACACTATAGGGGTCCATGAATTAGTGGTCGGTTATGATTATACCTTTGGCCGAGGCAGAGAGGGCAATATTGACTTTCTCCGCCACCAGGGAGAACAAAAAGGCTTTCCAGTCACAGTGGTTGATGCCCATTATGAGGATGGCATGCTGGTTTCCAGCACCAGGATACGGGAGTTGGTCATAGAGGGTCGAATGCTTGATGTGCGCAACCTGCTGGGCCGCTGTTATTATATCCACGGCGAGGTTCAGCGGGGTAAACAGCGGGGAGGATCGGAAATCGGTTTTCCCACAGCCAATCTGAAAATCTCAGAAGAGGATCTTTGTCCCAAAAAAGGTGTATACGTGACTCAGGTGCTGTATGGTGGCAAGATGTACGGCAGCGTCACCAATATTGGCTATAATCCAACCTTTGGCGACAATGAATTGGTTGCTGAAACCCATATTTTTGACTTTAACAAAGATATTTACGGACAACCCATTCGACTTAATCTGCTCCGTTATGTACGTGGCGAAAAAAAATTCAACTCCATTACAGAACTTTCAGCACAAATTCAAAAAGATGTGGATACTGCCAAGCAGGTTCTTGCTGATACTACAAAAGAACGGCTGCTTTCCTGTGAAGAAAAGTTTAATGCTATGGCAACCTAAGAGCAGAAGGAACGATATATCCCCAAAAACTGTAACCATAAAAGGAGATTCTCATGCACATTGAAATCCAACAACCGCAACCCTTTGATTTGGTGGATAAGGAAATACTGATTTCCGGCAACGCAGCAGGCTTTGAAGGACATCTGAGTATCTACGTCAGTGAGGGCCATGATGAATACACTGCTGCTGCCAAGGCAGGATCAATGGGAATGCGTCAGTTTCAGGCCAGTATCACGATCCCTGACAGTCACAGCTTTAAGCTCAGTCGTTTGTTTGTGCGGGTGGCAGACGATAGCGGCGGTGAAGAAGGCATGGAGCCGCCTGCTGTCATTGTTCCGGTGCTGTTCGGCCCAATGATCCTGCCGGGGTACACAGTATACTGGGAGCATAAGGTTGTGTCCGGTGAGACCTTGTCCGCCATTGCCCGGCAGTATTTTGAGGGCGATTCCTCTAAGTGGCGGGTTATTCAGGAGGCCAATCAACATATCGTTCCTGATGCAGATATGATCTTTCCTGGGCAGATGTTGCGTATTCCTCGTAATTTTTAATTGCCTGCTTGCAGCATACTGACGGACAGCTCATCTATCAACCAACTTGTGCTGGGAACCCACGACTATTAAAGAACTGGCGGCCTGCTGCAACAAGACGCCGTTTCTACGTTTACCACTTGCCACAGCTCTATTAATGCCTATAATGTACCAAATTACGTTTCCATCACATAAAAGTTCACGTAAAAATATACGATCTCAGTTTTAATCTCTTGTAATATAATTAAGGAAATTCGACATGTCTGAAGAACAAACCCAAATGTCCATAGATACCGTCATCGGTGAGCTGGAAAAAGTCTGCAACGACAACCCGGATAATATCATTGCCCATCATAAACTCGGTCTGATTTATCGCCAGGCCGGACGCATTGACGATGCTGTTCGTGAGCTGGAAAAGGCCATTGAGCTGGATGATCATTCCGTGGAAAGCTACATCAACCTTGGTGCCATTTATTTTGATAAAGGTGATATTGCCAAGGCCCTGCAACTGAATGAAAAAGCCCTGAAGATCACCCCAAAGATGGCAGAGGCCCATGTTAATATCGGCCTGATCCGTCAGCATGAAGGTAAGCCGGTGGAAGCTCTGGAATGCTATGAAAAAGCTATTCAGATTGACCCGCACCTGCTGACTCCATGGATCAACATGACCTCTGTCTGCACCATGCTGGAGCAGGATGAAAAGGCGGTGGAAGCTGCTCGTCAGGCCGTGACTCTGGAGCCGGATAATGGCATGGCCCGCAATAACCTGGCTGTGGCCCTGTACTTCTCTGGTGCTTACGAGGAAGCCAAGCGCAACATGGAAAAGGCCAAGGAACTGGGCTACGCTGTTGATCCGCGTTTTGTTCAAGGGCTGGAAGAAAAATTGGCAGCATAATGGCTTCAAAAAAACAAGTAAATAGCAAACCGTGGTGCCCGTTTTGCGGCATGGATGTGGGGCGTCCGGTGGAGGCCCCGCAACGTAAAATGACCGAATTCCCAGTAGGCCGGTGTGAATGCGGTGCAATCTATGTCTGCGATGCCACGGGTCATAATGTTGGTTCCGCAATGGTGGAATGTCTGGTTTATGCCTGCGGTGAAGAATGGGATCTGGCCTGGGAACTTATCCCGGAAGATGACTATCTCACCGGTCGGGTGGAGGATTACGATGATGTCACCCATCAGATCTGTCCAAAACGAAACCTGGACGGACGCGGTGTGCGCGGTGTGCTCTATTTTGTCCGTTTACATAAGGATGTAGCAGAGATTGCTGATCGTTTTGCCAAGAAGAAAGAACTGGAAGCTCAGGAAGCCTCAGCAGAAAGCGAGCAGGGAACCAGAAGTTCGACTGTTCCTGAAGTTGAACCAGCCCGTGATCCCAAACGGAAAAAGCAACGGGCCTCCAAAATGGTGGTCAAAAAACTGGTTGAAACCGGTGATATTGACAGCCTGCTGGATCTCTGTTTTGATGATAAACGGACTTTGCGTTTTATGCAGCGTCTGCTCTATGAGCCGGATCCGGTGAAACGCTACAAGACAGCCTGGCTCATCGGTCAGGTGACAGCCCGCCTCTCCACCCGTGAGCCTGCTCCGGTGGCTGATATGCTCCATCGGCTTTTTGAGTCCTGCTCAGACTCTGCCTCTATGCCTTGGGGCATGGTTGAGGCCATCGGTGCCATTGTTTCGGCCCGGACAGATATATACGGGGCCTTTGCCCGTCATCTGCTCAACTTTATGGGTGATGAAGGAACCCAGGAAGCGGCTCTCTGGGGCCTGAGTGAGATTGCAGCTACCCGGCCTGATCTTATCCGCAGTACTCCTTTTTATTCCACCTTTCATTTTCTGGAGCATGATAATCCGGTGGTACGTGGCCTCATGGTCCGTTTACTGGGTCGGATCAAGGCCAAAGAGGCCATGTTCCAGATTATGGGCCTGCAAAAGGATGAGACGGAAATCACCCTCTATGAGCGGGGTGAGCCGGTGAAGACCACTGTGGCGGCTTTGGTAAAAGAGGCGTTGGCGGGGATGCAGGGGTAGTCGGCGTTTTGAAGAAGAAGAATAATACCGCACGATTCAGAAAAATAGTTCAGGATGTCATTCTGAAATACACTGACCTGCGTCCGTCCCATGGTGACATCCGCCTTGAGCCGATATTTGATGAAACAAATGATCGCTATGTGCTGATGCAAACCGGCTGGGATCAAGGACATCGTGTTCGGGGCAACCTGATTTTTATCTCACTGCAAGATGAAGAAGTCCATATTGAATACGACGGGATAGAGCACGGAGTTACAGACGATCTGATCAGAAATGGTATCCCGGAAGATCGGATTGTCCTGTCGTATATGCCTGAATTGAAAACAGCCTGACGAAAGACTACTATTCCAAACAGGAGAGGTTATGGCTGAAGAGTTACATACCGCCGATTTCTTCGGCTGGACAGCACAGCAAGCCGCACTGCTCCGCGCAGGAAAGTTCCAGAAGAATGCCCTTGGTCATTTGAGCAGGCCCTTGACAAAGACCTCTGGCCTGAATAACCGTATGCAAACAACGCAGCTCTCTACCTATAGATTTTTCACCACCCAATCACCATGCTAAGAAAAAAATATAATAAACGCAGAGTATTGACTCGCACAGTTTTTTGTTTTCTCCTTGCAACCATCTACCTCTCCCTATCCGGCTGCGCAGCCACCGAAGGCATGTTCAGTTCCTGGGACTTTTTCGGTTTAGGAGAAGACGGTGAGGAAAAAATTGAGCCGGCAGGAAAACTGGTTACACAGGGAATGGAAGCCTTTAAGATAGGCCGGTATAATACCGCAATGGAATATTTTCAGGAGGTCAAGGATCAACACCCCTTCAGCCCTGAAGCCCTGCTGGCAGAATTAAAACTTGCTGACTGTGCATTTTATAACGATAATTACGAAGAGGCCAAGGAGTTATACAAGGAATTTGAAGAAAGGCATCCCACCAATGAGGCCATGCCCTATGTCATGTTCCAAATCGGGATGTGTGATTATTCCCGCACTGACCGCATTGACCGGGACTCAACAGGGGCTCAGGATGCTATTAAATCCTTTTCCCGCTTATTACGCACCTATCCTGATTCCCCCTATACCCGAGAGGCCAAGGCACGAATTCGGGCGGCCCGTGAATTTATTGTTAATCATGAATACTATGTTGCGGTCTTCTATGTTCGCACCAAAAAATACGATCAGGCAAAACATCGCCTGAAATATATCGTCACCATGTACCCTAATGCCTCAATTACTCCCAAGGCCAAGGCCTTGCAGAAACGGCTGGCAGCTGGTGATCCGCCTAAATGGGGACTGGATAAATGGCTTCCTGAGCTGAGTATGCCAGACTGGAACCTGTCAGATATAGGTATCGGCACAGTGGATGACGAACCAGAGCAACTAATCAACGAGTAAAGGAACACGTCTTTATGGGGTTACTGAACAGCGAAAAACTTCTCAATCTCCTTATCTCGCAACGGTTACTCACCGTTAAACAAAAGCAGTTTGTCCTCCAGCATAAGGATCGACAAAGCCAGCAACTTGTCAAGCTTCAGGGAGGCCCAAAACAGGTAAGCAAAGGATATCCAGACATGGTGGATATCCTTGCCTCCTTAAAACTGGAAGCACCAGGTAAGAAAAATAGGATCCTTACCGAAGAGGTGATCATGCGGGCTGTGAGCCGCAAACTCGGTATCCCCTTTAAAAAGCTTGATCCCCTTGAGCTGGACATTGAGATCGTCACCAAGACCATCCCCCGCTCCTTTGCCATTAATCACCTGATCCTGCCCTTTGAAATCCGCAACGGGGTGTTGCAGGTCGTTACCTATGACCCGGATAACACAACTCCCTTACGGGATATTGAGCAGGTTAACCAGACAGAGCTCAAGCCCTACCTCAGTACCCGCTCAGATATCCGAAAAATCCTGTCTGAGTTCTTTGGTTTTCAACACTCCATCACTGCCGCAGAAAACCAGTTTTCCACTACAGCCAGCTCAACCGTGGATATCGGAAACCTGGAACAATATGTCAAACTTTCCAGCTCCCAGGAACTCAGTTCCTCAGATCAGCATATCAAGGCTGCTGTCAACCATCTCTTTAACTATGCCCTGGAACAGCGAGCCAGTGATATCCATGTGGAACCCAAGCGTGAGAGCTGCCTGATCCGTTACCGGATTGACGGGGTGCTCCATACCATCTACAAGCTGCCCAAGGCCGTGCATTCGGCCATTACCTCCCGGATCAAGGCCCTGGCCCGCCTGGATATTGCGGAAAAACGCCGGCCCCAGGACGGCAGGATCAAAATCGGACAAAAGGACGGCAAGGAGGCGGAACTGCGTGTCTCCACCATTCCGGTTTCCTTTGGCGAGAAGACGGTTATGCGTATCCTGGATACCAAGGTTATTTTCCAGGATCTGGATGAGCTGGGCTTTTCCAAGCGGGATAAGGCCGTGTATAATTCCTTTATCACAGCACCCCACGGTATTGTCCTGGTCACTGGCCCCACTGGCAGTGGTAAGTCCACCACCCTCTACTCCACCCTGAAAAAGATTGCCTCGTCAGAGATCAACATCGTCACCGTGGAAGATCCGGTGGAGATGGTACATGAGGATTTTAATCAGATCTCGGTGCAGCAGCAGATTGACGTGACCTTTTCCACTATTCTCCGTAATATCCTGCGTCAGGACCCGGATGTGATCATGATCGGTGAGATCAGGGACTTTGACACAGCCACCCATGCTGTCCAGGCCGCCCTGACCGGTCATCTGGTCTTTTCCACCCTCCATACCAATGATGCGGTTTCCACCATTGTCCGTTTGCAGGACCTGGGCCTGGAACCCTTCCTGATCAGCTCCACCATGCTCGGCGCCCTGGCCCAACGCCTTGTACGGAAAATCTGCCCCCATTGCATTGAGTCCTATGCCGCTGATATTGAAGAGCTGCAAAAGATGGGCTTCCCGGTTTCCGGCCAGGGAACCATTGAACTGAAACGGGGCAAGGGCTGCAAGGAATGCCGTAAGACAGGCTATGAAGGAAGAATGGGGGTCTTTGAGGTCTTCCCGTTGACTGATAAGATTAAAGGCCTGGTGGCAGATAAGGCCAGTGATGCTGAATTGCGCCAGATTGCTATTCGGGAGGGGATGACCACCCTGAATGAAGATGCCTGGAACAAGGTGCGCAACGGCCTGACCACTGTTGAGGAGGCCTTGCGGATTAGTGGAGATGCGTAGCAGAATTCTCGCAACCCGTGCAGCTTGCACTGGTATCAAAAGAACGGGTTCACAGTTTGCCCTTTTCCTTTTATGCTTCCAGCATGGTCAGCGTTTGATCGAATGCATGGTTTCGTGACACACGATAGCATGGTTGCAGATGTTACGATTGCAGGGGGTCGTGTGCAAGGAAACTGGGAAGACGGGGACGTGGATTGAAACAAAGTTTTTGCAACATCCCGCACAAATCTGTATGCTGAGACGATATAAGCAGGGTAGGGGCGACCGGCTGGTCGCCCCTACTTCTTCAGCAGTACAACCCCAAATCTGAAAGGAGTACCACAATGGACAATAAGAGTAAATGCCCGGTAACTGGCAAGACTCTGGAAGACGCACCAGCAAAGGGCACCACCAATCAGGACTGGTGGCCCAATCGACTGAACCTGAAGATCCTGCACCAGCATTCCTGCAAGTCCAGCCCTATGGACAAGGACTTCAACTATGCTGAGGAGTTTAAGAAGCTGGATCTGGACGCCCTGAAACAGGATCTCTACACCCTGATGACCGACTCCCAGGACTGGTGGCCTGCAGACTGGGGTCATTATGGCGGCCTCTTTATCCGCATGGCCTGGCACAGTGCAGGCACCTATCGCCTGGGTGACGGACGCGGTGGCGCAAGCACAGGCAATCAACGTCTTGCCCCGATCAACAGCTGGCCGGACAATGCTAACCTGGACAAGGCCCGGCGTTTGCTCTGGCCCATCAAACAGAAATATGGCAACAGGATCTCCTGGGCCGATCTTATAATCCTGGCTGGCAACTGCGCCCTGGAATCAATGGGCTTTAAGACCTTTGGTTTCGGTGGCGGACGCGAGGATATCTGGGAGCCGGAAGAGGATGTGTACTGGGGGATGGAAAAGGAGTGGCTGGCAACCAGCGATACCCCCAACAGCCGCTATTCAGGTGAACGTGATCTGGAGAATCCCCTGGCAGCGGTGCAGATGGGCCTGATCTATGTGAACCCGGAAGGCCCGGATGGTACGCCGGCCCCGGTGGCTTCTGGTCGGGACATCCGCGAAACCTTTGCCCGTATGGGCATGAATGATGAAGAGACCGTGGCCCTGGTTGCAGGCGGGCATACCTTTGGTAAATGTCATGGCGCAGGCGATGCCTCCCACGTCGGACCGGAACCAGAGGCTGCACCTCTTGAGGAGATGGGCCTGGGTTGGAAGAACAGCTTTGGCAGCGGCAAAGGCCAGGACACCATCACCAGCGGTATCGAAGGTGCCTGGAAGCCTGAACCCACCAAGTGGGATATGGGGTACCTCAAGGTGCTGTTCAAATACGAATGGGAACTGGTTAAGAGCCCGGCTGGTGCCCACCAATGGCTGGCCAAGGACGTGGAGGAAGAGGACATGGTGGTTGACGCCTATGATCCCAACAAAAAACACCGCCCCATGATGACCACCGCAGACCTGGCCCTTCGTTTTGACAAGATCTACGAGCCGATCTCCCGTCGCTTCCTGGACAACCCTGAGGAGTTTGCTGATGCCTTTGCCCGTGCCTGGTTCAAGCTCATCCACCGGGACATGGGACCGCGTTCCCGCTACCTCGGTCCGGAGGTTCCGGCAGAGGAACTGATCTGGCAAGACCCGATACCCCCGGTTGATCACGAGCTGATTGATGAGCAGGATATTGCCCACCTCAAGGCCCAGCTCCTTGACTCAGGTCTCACAGTGGCCCGGCTGATCACTACGGCCTGGGCTTCAGCCTCCACCTTTCGCGGTTCAGACATGCGCGGCGGGGCCAACGGAGCACGCATCCGGCTTGCACCCCAAAAGGACTGGGAGGTCAATCAGCCTGAAAATCTGGCAATAGCACTGACAACCCTGAAGGGTATTCAGGAGGACTTTAATGATGCGCAGGAAGGCGGAAAACGGGTTTCCCTGGCTGATCTGATTGTGCTGGGTGGTTGTACTGCTGTGGAAAAGGCAGCCAGGAATGCCGGGCAGGAAATAGAGGTTCCCTTTACACCGGGCCGTACTGATGCCTCGCAGGAACAGACCGATGTGGAGGGCTTTGCTGTACTGGAGCCCAAGGCAGACGGCTTCCGTAACTATCTTAAGTCCACGTATTCAATTGGGGCAGAGCACCTGCTGGTTGACCGGGCCCAGCTCCTCACCCTGACCGCACCGGAGATGACCGTACTCTTAGGCGGCCTGCGGGTTCTGGGTGCCAACTACGGCGGGATCCAGCATGGTGTCTTGACGGATCGCCCTGAAGCCCTGACCAATGACTTCTTTGTCAACCTGCTGGACATGGGTACAGAGTGGCAGGCAAGCGCAGAAGACGAGGGAGTCTTTGAGGGACGGGATCGGGCCACCGGTGAACACAAGTGGACTGCGACCCGTGTCGACCTGATCTTCGGTTCCAACTCCCAGCTCCGGGCCTTGGCTGAGGTTTACGCCAGCGCGGATGCACAGGGGAAGTTCCTGTGTGATTTTGTCGGGGCCTGGAACAAGGTTATGAACCTGGATCGATTCGATCTTGCCTGATTCCACCGAAACCACCAAGGACACGTCCCATCGTGCCCTTACGTGGATGTTCTTCATAGGGCAGGTACTCCAACGAAAGTAAGGGCGGTTCGCAAACCGCCCTTACGGGTTGTAATACCCTCTTTATAGGGTATAACGTACCTTACTCGGCAAAGACATCCTCAAGCCTGATAGCGGTGAGAATACGCTCAGACCATATTTCAAGCATCCCACCGGATGCCTCTTTCAGCATCTGCTCTGCCCATTCGGGAAGCTCTCCAAAACGTTTTCTCAGCTGCCGTAAAAGGAGCTGGAGTTCTCCCTGCTGCACGCCCTGCTGCACGCCCTGCTGAAGGCCCCGTTGCACTCCCTGCTCAAGCCCCTGATCGTAATATTTCTTCAGAAAAGATTGCATGATATCGCCTCCGTGAACAGAATCTTCCAGAACTGGTGCTCAAGCAGCTCTTCCGGGAGATTATGGCGAAAGTATCCTGCTGCCACCTCGGGCTGTCCAAAGGTCTGCCGGAACACATGATCATGGGGATTGGTTACCGAACTCATGCTGATAATATAACGATCTTCGCCAAGATTGGCAACTACGGAGGGGAGGAGTTTAAAATGATCACAGGCAGGGGCGACCGGCTGGTCGCTCTTACGGGTTGTTGCGTTCTCTTCTCAGGGCAGGCACTCAAATATCAATTATTCTATATCGAATGTTTAATATGGAGTGTTCTGTTGCGGTGGTGCAGGCACAAGGGCGACCGGCCGGTCGCCCCTACGGGTTGTAATACCCTCTTCATAGGGTAGGTACTCCAACGAATTATGGAGGTTGTTATGGCTGCTTATGAAGGTCTTAATACCCTCTTCATAGGGTAGGTACTCCAACGCACCGCTGCTACTAGTGAATCAGCAAATTTGTCTTAATACCCTCTTCATAGGGTAGGTACTCCAACTTATAGTTTGCTACACCGCCCTCCAGTTAATGTGTCTTAATACCCTCTTCATAGGGTAGGTACTCCAACAGCTGATATTTCTAAATAGAGGAATTAAGATGACGTCTTAATACCCTCTTCATAGGGTAGGTACTCCAACGGCGTTAGTGTCAGAGCAAGAGCAAGTAAGTGTCTTAATACCCTCTTCATAGGGTAGGTACTCCAACCTAAACACTAATTTCCTTACAAATGGAGAGAAGGAGTCTTAATACCCTCTTCATAGGGTAGGTACTCCAACAGCCAGCATGGTGATACAGAAATCGTCAAGGCTGTCTTAATACCCTCTTCATAGGGTAGGTACTCCAACAGCGGCCTTGCTTTAAACAATAATGTATTCGACAGATTAAGCAAGTAAAAAAAACGACATGAAAACGCATTTTATAAGTTGTGAATCTTGAACCGCCATTATAAACACTAAAATAAGCCGATGCTACACATCGTGACTAATTCGTCATAATTGGTACAGTATATTGAACACTGCATCCTTTATCAAACATCTTCCCTTGCCTCTTCAGGGAGATAACCCGAAAAAAGCAATAATGACAAAGAATGACAAAGGAAAAAATAAGAGCGAAAAAATCTGATGTCCGCCTAAGTTTCTTCATCCTGCCGCACCTGTTTTCACCTCCTCATAGTACCATATTCCCCTGCATGATCAAAGAAAAAGCTGCGTGCTGAGGGTATTGCAGGATCAGCGACGCAATTTTCCCCGTACATCCCTCCTGCCTGGGGCAGCGTTTTCAGGGAAATGCGATGGGTTCTTTCAAAGAGCATACCTGCATCCTCCTCAAGAGCATGCCTGCATCCTCCCCAAGAGCATACCTGCATCCTCCCCAAGAGCATGCCTGCATCCTCCTCAAGAGCATGCCTGCATCCTCCCCAGGAGCATACCTGCATCCTCCCCAGGAGCATACCTGCATCCTCCCCAGGAGCATGCCTGCATCCTCCCCAGGAGCCACCAGGGGTACGGCGCCGCCGTGCCCCTACTCAATCACCGCCGTGGTAATATCAAGAACCTCTTTTTCCGCCACTTCAACCACAGCCCCGTTCTTGGCGGTGATACGGAGGGTTTCCCCGTCTTTTTCCACCTTGTCGGCATAATAGGTGGTTCCGTTCAGCATAATGACCACCTGGGTTTCCTCTCTGCCGCTAAGGTTGGGCATTTTTTCGGCAATCGGTTCCAATACAGTGCCTTTCAGGGTATCCTGCCGGGTGCTGAGAAACCAGAACGCACCACCAGATAAGATCAGGATGATGAGAATCAGAGCTGCTACGATGCCTTTTTTGCCGCCCTTTCCTCCCTTCTTCTGAACAACCTTGCCGTCCTGAACCACCACCTTTTCATACTCCTTATTATCAATCCGTTTCGCCTCCTGTCGTTTATTAAGTACCAGGTTGCATGAGGGACATCTCTCAACTTTTTCATGAACCAGCTGAGTGCAGTTCTCACAGATACGTTTGGAGTTACCGCTGGCTGAAGAAAAAGACAGATTCTCGTCAATGCAAAAGCTGTTACCGCAACGATCACAGGGGATGGTCAGTGTTTTCTCTACAGTATGGACATTATCAACAAAGTGTTTTTTTCCGCATCTTCCGCATTGGAACTTCATAGTCTCTCCTTGATATGATCATTCAAACAATTGTTACTTTGAACGGACTTGATGAACAAAGGGCTGTTCAATATAGGTATAGGTCCAGCAAGCAAGGCCATAACTGACAAGAAGGGTACTCGCAAACAGAGCAAATCCGGTAAGCTCCCCTTCTGTGTAATACTTCATTTCCTGACGCAGGCAGTTAAGTACCAAGGGATGAAAAATATAGAGGCTAAAAGAGACCACGCTGATCGCCCGCAGGGGTAGCCAGGAGAGCAGCTTATTAATGCCGCCCCTCTCTTTGCTGGCCAGAATAGAGAAGAGCAACCCGGCTGCCGCAACACCGAACCAAGCGAAATATTCCTGCGCCAGAACCCGTTGCCCTCCCCATAATCGCTTGGTTGAACAGAGGAGAAAAAAGAGGAGCAAGGCTATCCCGCAGAGGGCGAAAAAGTTTTCTGTTCGCTTGCGCCATGCGCTGGAAAGCCTGGGTTCATATGATCGGTAGAGACCGTAATAGCAATAGGAGGCTATGCATCCTCCGAGAAAAATACCAAGAAACGGACGGATGGGTTGATCCCTCATGCCGTACAGGGCAAAGACTTCCGAAGTAAGGAAACGATTTGCCAGCAACATTAAGATGATAAGATGGAGAACAATAAGCCAGGGTCTGCTGCGAAAAAAAAACAGATTCAACAGCATAATCAGAGGAACCAGCAGATAGAACAACATTTCCTGCGGCACCACCCAGAGGTGCCCGTCTCCCTGGAGAAAGAAAAAATGACGGAAGGCCACATCAAAGCGGAAGTGGAAGATCAGAACAATGATGAGGTAGAGATAGTAAACAGGCAGGATCCGTTGCAGGCGGCGCCTGAAGAAAGATCCCCAGTACTGTGCAGACTTGGCCCGTTCAGGGTGCAGGACAAAAGGTCGGGCCAGCAGAAAACCGCTCAGGCTCATAAAGAGCCACACGTCAATAGAAGAGGCTCCAGGAAGTATAAGGCGACAAAGATACACAAGGAGAAGAAAAAAAAGAAAGGAGGCAAACAGAATAAGACTGTTCCTGAAAGTGAACAGCGCGTAAAGGAAAAAGTTTTTTTCTAAGGATTGGGTTTCCTGGCTGAATTCGTTTTTCTGCATAAAGGCCTGCCTCCCTGGAGACGAAAATCACTTATTGCGGTTAATCAGAAGATATAACCTGTGGAGTTTATGCTCCCAAGGGATGATTCGAGGAAAAATATGCCTGCCAAAAGCATGGGAAAGAAAGAGAACCAAAAGTCCCTTCAGGCGAGATCCACCATTAAGATTCCCCATAGGGATAAATTTATCACGCAGGATCAAAGAAATAACCCGACCAATCTCTCCTTCTCCCAGGTCATAATTTTTTCCTGTTACATATTGCTTCTTCATGAGGACACCTATGCTATGAGTGAAGATGATCTTTGATCAGCCGTAAAAAAAACTCAATCCGCAAAAAGGGCCGCCAGCGGAGCTTTACTAATGAACATTTCCACAGCTCTTTAGCAGCAGCAACCTTGGTTGCCTTATGCTGACCATGAAAATCATCCAGATGATGGCGCTGGCAGATCTCTTTTATTTCCTTTGCCTTAGGAAAGGCCATCCTGCTGACCAGTAAATAGTTAAGCCAGGGTTTGACATCGCGCACTGCATACCCAAGAATGGCGGCACTGGCAGCGTATTGCTCTGCACCAGCCATAATCCCTTCCTGAAGGGGAGCAAAAAAACGATCCTGCTCCTTTTCCGCCTGCCCTATGGCATCATCCTCATGACGAAAGACCAGTTCATAGCCCTCCTCAGTCAAACGATATCCATTCAAGGTGGAATGGGGGGCCCGACAGGCCTCTTCAAAAAGATCCCGATTATAGAGCACGGTTGAGGCCGCCAGGTCAAAGCGATCACGATCGTAAATGATACCCGTGATGGAGTTAGCAGGCGTGGTTGGATACGGAATCCCACGGGTTGCCCCGAAAAGGAGACCGTGACAACGGGGAGCATCTTCCCGGTGCTCAATAGACCGATACAAAAAACGCTGAATCGTGCCCAGCCAACCTATATCCACTAAGGCCACGTCAGATTCCTGAAAAAATCCCTGCTCTTCCATATAGCGATGCAGGGCCTGCTGAGCCGGCAGAGTTTGTTTCCTGACCTCATCCTGAAAAAACTCGTCCTGGAGCATTTCATTAAAACAAAGTCGATTCCTAGGAAGAAAGCCCTCATGCAAGGGAGAGAGCACGGTATCCTGCCGGAGTTCATGGGAGGTGAGTATATCGCTAAAGGCATCAGCCTCCAGACCAAAGACCCGACAGACGTCCCGGAAATCCTTATTGCCTGAAGGGAGAAAAACAATATCTGCATGCTCCTGATCAAGGCCAGCATGACCGCAACTGGCTGGTGCCAGTGCCATTCTGCTGACATAAAAATAGGAGGTCTCGGGAAGATCCTCCCGACCTGCATACATCTTGGGAATCATCCTGTTCCAAAGCTGCTCAAAGAGCCAACCTTCCCTGGAAAAAAAATAGATCCGTCGGATGCCCGCATGAAGGCAATGCTCGGCAACACCCTGAATAAAGCCAGCCAGTATGGGAGCAAAGACATTAAAACCCTTCACATAGAGCGGATGCTGGGGAATATTCTCTGCCTCCAGAGGGAGCATAAGCTGTTGCAGACAACGACCACGATAAAATGGTTGACCCAAGGCATAATTATAATAACGCTTAGCCAGAGATTTACGCATTTTTTCCAGGCCATCGCGAAGAACCAGGGACTGGATACCCCGTTCTGCCGGACGTCCACCATCAGATACCGGGTTATCGCCCACATGGAGCCAGCGCTCATAGTTCAGGCCAAATTGTTCCTGAAGCATGGGAAAGGCCTTACCCGAGGCCTTGGCCAGGAAACTGTCTGCTGACGAAATTACTGCATCCACCTGATCAAGAAAACCAGCATGTTCAATCATGCGTTCCAGATGGGCCGCAGGCAGGTAGACATCAGAGACCACCAGAATCTTCTTGCCCTGCCCTTTCAGCCTTTTGAGCCATTCCACCAAATCATGACGTGGAACAAGCACTGAATTTTCCACAGCCAGTTCATAATCGGTAATCTCCCGGAGTAAGCTCTTGTCCTCCTGCTCACCAAAAATTGCTGTGACCAGCTGGCCCATATAATCGGGATAACAGGCCTCAAAATCATCAAAACGCTGACCGGTTTGCTGACGCTGTTCTTGTTCAAAGGTATCCCGAAGTTTTTGCACCTGTTCCCAGGTCCACTTTTTCCTCGTTCCCTCTTTTGCTGCTCGCTTGTTGATCTTATGACAGATATAACGGGCCACCGCAGGTTTCACCATATCCGGATTATGGATACGGCGAATGAGCAGGGTATCAAAAAGATCAAAGGAAACCGTATCAACAGTATTGCTGATCCGTTCGCCCTCTTCAATCAGTTGCCCCAGGGCGTAGAACTGCTGCATACTCATGATGACGCATTACTCCGTGCAGAGGTTATTGGGGTGCTAAAAAACGGCAGGAGAAATCCAGCCAGGATGTAGATCACAAAGGCAACACCAAGGGTCAGGAGAAAACCAAAATAGGTGGCTGCCAATACACTCAGAACACTACCAAGCACGGTAAAAAGACCATTTATAGCCCAGGCCCAGCCCACAGCCCCCCTGCCTTTTCCATGGGAACTGGCAATACCGATGGCAAAGGGCATTCCGAGGAAAGTACCCAGCGGATAAATGAGGGCAACACTGCCGATGATACGAACCCAAGTCGGCCATTGCAGGAAAAAATCAAGCAACGGCTCCTTGAGCAGCAGGAGCAGGGTGCCGTAAAGCGGGATACCGAGAAAAGGAAGAAAACGCATTCTCCTGCTTCTGGCCAGAGAAAATTTATCTGTCAGATAACTTCCTGTGCCAGCAGCAATCAAAAAGGCAAAGACAATAGCCGCATAGGTATAGAGCGGGTACCCGATCAGTTTATGGAAGAGTTGAATAAAAATCAACTCAATACTGATAAACCCTGCTCCAAGGCAGGCAAAATAGGTAACAAAGGCTGTTTTCCCCTGCCAGGGAGCCCGACCAACCTTGGAAAAAAGCAGCGGCGCGAAAAGGCAAAGCACAGCAAGAGCGAGAGCTGCTCCGGCAGTGACGATAAGATGGATCACATCCATAGGGATGCCGTGCTTGATGGAGTCATTCAATAATGCCTTGAGTGATCTGTCCACATAAGGCTCATGGTAGGAGACCGGGGCAAAGCGTTTGCGCAGATGGTTAAAATAAGGCTGGTTATCTGTGGGCACATGCATGCGATAGGGAATGCTTGCTTCCAGTTCAGCAGAGAGCTGGCCTGTAAAAAATTCAGGTTTCAAACCACTGCCAGCAAGATCAAGGGGATTATGGATGAGTTTGTTATGGTAACGCATCAGCATGTGGACACGATTAAATTCATCAGGTGTCCACGGCTGCATTTTAATCATCAGGGTCGGGAGGTTGCACCAGGGATCAGAATAATAAACTATGACATGCCGGGCAAAGTCATTTCGGCCCATATTTTTCCAGGCCCGGGCTGCGGTCAGTACCATTTTAGGATAGACATGGTGGTTAATGTGCAGGACACCGTTCTCGCTGAGATGACTGAAATACTCCTCATAGGCATCAACAGTCTGGAGATAGTTGGGGGAGACAGCCCCGGAGCCGGATGAGATACTGGCCGAGGTATGATTGGACATCATCTGAATGATATCATAACGCTTATTTCCAGAGCGAAGAAAGCTTCTTCCTTCCCCCTGTATCGCATTGACCACCGGATTATTATAAGGCTCTGTTGCATATTTCTCCTTGCCCAATCGAATAACCGTGCCCACCATTTCCACCGCATCAACTTCCGAGGCACCAAAGGCCACAGCAGCCTTGGTTTCCTGCCCGCCTGCCGCTCCGATGACCAACACCTTGGCATTGGTTCCCTCTTTCAGCCAATGGGAGGCATAGACAAAACGATCCCAGAAATGTCTGGTGCTGTTGTCCGGCAGTTCCTGTCGGAGTTTTTTGTAATCACCGTCAAAATCATAAAAATAACTGGTTTGGGTACCACCATCATAGGCAATCCAGGTGTATTTTTCTGCATATTTGATCAAATCAATCCGGGCAATCCGATCCCAGATTGTCTGGAGAGGTGGGTTTGCTGTCAATGTGACAATCCCTCGCTTATCCATATGAAAGGGGATTTCAAGATAATCATGTTCTTTCGCCAGAAAGGGAAAGGCAGTGGCAATCACGGCCAGGCTCAGAAAAACTGTCCTGAACATCTTTGCCCGAGACAGGATTGCGGCTCCGGCAAAGGTCAAGCCAGCCACAGCAAAGAGCAGTCCCGGCCCGCCAAAACCGGGAATCAACCAGGGGACCAGAATGCAACCCAAGGCTGCGCCCACCAGATCCCATGCATAGAGACGGCCAAAAGAGTCTGCATACTCGGTAAAGAGGAGAGAGAGGATGAAACCGCTGAGGAAAAAAGGAACCAGCAACCCGGAAAAACTGAGAAAGACTTTGAACCCCAAGGAGGCTACTGAGGAAAACTCGTTAAAATCAATACGCAGAAATGAGAGCAGAAAAAAAACACCAATATAACTTATTGCCAATAAGGAGGTTAAGGGGATCGCTATCTTTGGGGTCCAGGCCAGACGATGGGCAAAGATTGAGGTCATTACACCAGCAATACCAAAACCAAGCAAGGCCAAGGTAATAACCATGTACGAAAAATGAGGATACCAAAGGACATCCAAAATTCTGATCAGGGATAATTCATAGAACAGGGTTGATAAGGCGATAAAGGCCACATATCCCTGTACTGATGATAACATCTTGTTCACACTTTCTTTGTTTTGCATTTTGATTACTTGTGATTACTTGCTCAATTCTGTCCGCAGGTTGCGGAACCTGTTTATTGCACCGGAATGCGCTCAATCCCCACTCCGGCCCTGCGGACCGGAACATAACAGCACAAAAGTCGATCCTTTCATATAAACGCCCGTCAATTTTCTTCTCAAAGAAAAAAAGCGTCGTAACCGTTCAGATCCCTCTCATTTTTTTACGCAGCAAGAGGCAGAGGAGGCACATCCAGCCCCTGGCGCCGAGCCGTGATAACCTCAGCGAGATATTTCCACGGACAGGCGTTGCGCTTCTTACACGTATCAATCACGCTCGCAAGTATGGCGAACACATGACTGCCTTGGCCATTACGGGTACCGTGGCTTAATTTGCGCGCAATAACCCAATGACGTAGTGCTTGCTCCGCCTCATTATTGGTCAG
>NZ_JALAAI010000076.1:0-19481 GCF_052785085.1 Candidatus Electrothrix sp. | reverse complement strand
AAGGGGAAAATTGAGGATAAGATTTTTCAAAATTCGAATGCGTGGGCCAGGGAAACTGGGTAATCCAGCGCAAATTTCAACACAGCTTTAATTCACCGGGAACCGTTGAGAACTTGCGACTGTAGAGAATAAAGAAATCAACGCAAAGCCTCTGCCTGGTCGGGCAGGGGCTTTTTTTATTGTTTTGAAGCAAAAAAACTGGTTTGATACAAATTTTATAAAAAGCCTCTTCTTCTTTCCTTTGGGTAAGGAGAAGAAAACATGAAAGTTAGTCAAACGACTCCAAGGAGGCGTCGGTACTTTCATATAAATCATGCACAAGCCCTGTGTTGTTCAGACAGTCTTTTCAGATGTCTTTACAACATAAGAAAGAGCAAAAAGAGGGAAAGGAGCACGGTCATCATGTCATTTGCGCAACAGCCGGATATCGGATCAGTATACCAGGAAATGAAGGAAAAAGAGCTTGTTGAACGCATTGCAGGCCGGAAAAAAGAGCTTGCTGATGATCTTCTTATACTGAGCCATCATTATCAGCACGATTCCCTGTACCAATTTGCCGATCTGACCGGTGATTCGTTAAAGCTGGCTGCTGATGCTGCGCAAATCAAGGATAAAAAATATCTTATTTTCTGCGGGGTCCATTTCATGGCTGAAGCCGCAGATATTCTTTCAGCTGAACACCAGCAGGTTATCCTCCCCCATCTTGATGCAGGCTGCCCTATGGCAGATATGTCCACCAGGGCTGCTGTTGAGACTGCATGGACAGAGCTGGGTACAGCGACCGGAGTGGCAGAAGAAGCGATTACCCCGGTGACCTATGTGAACTCCTCAGCTGATGTGAAAAGTTTTGTCGGAGAAAAGGGTGGTTCTTCCTGTACCTCCTCAAATGCAGAACAGGTCCTTGAATGGGCCTTGGCTCGTGGTGAGTTGGTTTTCTTTTTTCCTGATCAGCATCTTGGGCGCAACGCCTCCTACGCCTTGGGAATTGCAGAAGAACAGGTGCTGCTGTGGAGACGGGGAGAACCTTTGGGTGGCTGTACCCTGAAGCAATTAAAACAGGCCAGGGTGGTCCTGTGGGATGGCTATTGTGAAGTCCATATGCGCAGTTTCCCTGAGCATGTCCTTGCCTGGCAGGCCCAGGATCCCCAGGCAAAGGTGATTGTCCATCCAGAATGTCGCAACGAGGTCGTACGCTTAGCTGATATATCAGGATCCACAGAGGCGATCATTGCCGCTGTTACTGCCAGTGAACCGGGCAGTCATTGGGTTATTGGTACTGAAATCAATCTGGTGAATCGACTGTCCAAGCTGCATCCTGATAAAACTATCCATTCATTAACTCCAGCCTGCCTTTGTCCGACCATGTCAGCAGTTAAGCCTGCCAACCTGCTCTGGATTCTCGATAACCTTGCTGAAAGTAAGGTGGTGAATCAGATCCAGGTTCCTCAAGACATAGCTGTGCAGGCCAAAAACTGTCTGGACAGAATGCTGGCTATCTGATCTCCCCAAGGACGGTCCGTACTTATCAACGATTGAAGAACTTGCTTATCCACATATTATGAATTTGTTCCGCTCGATTGCCAAGCAGCCCAGCTTTCCAGCCCTTCTGACCGGCTTGAAAGAAGATAACGACCAGCAGCGGTTGACGAAAAAACATGGAAAATGGTGGTCACTGCTTTTTTGCTTTGTTCTCCTGACAACCGGGTATTATTTTCTGGTCATGAACAGTGGCTTGCTCCAACTGGAACTTGAAACCGATACCCGAACGGTTTTCAAGGTGTATTGGCCTAAAAAAAACGGTCAATTAAGCGAGCGAAATATGAATGAATTCCTGATTGAGCCAGGAAAGACAAGCTATTCTGTCCGGGTCAATAATACGGCTAAGGTGGGCTATCTTCGTCTGGATCCCAGTGAAAAAACAGCCTGGGTCACTATTAAGCAACTGCGCATCAAACAATGGGGATATCCTGATTATGTCGTGCGCAGTCAGGAAGATTTTGCAAGGCTTGAGATTATCAGCGGGATAGAATCATTAACCCGGAACGATCAGGGGGTAACTGTCCAGGTCAAGAGCAGGGATCCACAGCTGAAACTCCATCTGCCAGCCAGAGGGCAACTTTTTTCACCGTGGACCGATCCTGCTGAGGCAATTCGCCTTTTTTGTGTTGCTTTGCTGGTCATTGCAGTCTCTTTTCTTTTTCGCTCATTTGTTCATAACTCATATTTTCTTCCTGTTCTGGGAGCATTTGCCCTTGGTCTGATTATGACTATGGCCCTGATCAGTGCTTTCAGCACCCATCCTGATGAATATGTACATGTGACAGCAGGAGAATATTTTTCCGACCATACCCTGCCTCCCAAGGTTGGTGATCCAGCAATCAGAGATACCTATAGTGCCTACGGGGTTTCCCGGCTCCATTCAGGAGAGATTATCTACCTCCTGGCTGGTAAATATCTCCGCCTCTTGCAGCCGCTGTATCTGGAGTCTTTTTTTCTTCTTCGTCTGCTTAACGTTATCTTTTTTGGAATCCTTATTTTTCTTGCCTTTACCAAACAAGATTTTCGTTTCTTTCTTCTGCCTTTTTTGATTTCTCCACAGATATGGTATATTTTCAGTTATTTTAACTCTGATGCCTTTGCCACCTTTATCAGCCTGCTTGCAGCCTATCAACTTGCCGGGAAAAAATCAGCCCTTACCTCGTTGTTTTTTCCTGAACAGGCTTCTGAACAGGCAAAATATACATGGATAAAAATTGTCGGGCTTGGTCTTCTGCTCGGTTTTCTTCTTCTTTTAAAGAAAAACTTCTATTTTCTTTACCTTTTTCTCTTTCTCTATTTCCTCTGGAAGGTCTGGCTCCTCCGACCCCTGTGGAACGGAAAAAAAATATTTCATCTGATTATGATCCTGTTTATTGCCTGCTCAGTTTTTGGCGGCGTACGCCTCACCGATGCCTGGATCAATGATTTTAACAAAGTTGCCTTACTCTTTCAAGCCCGTCAGCAATTTGCTGAATATCTCTATAATCCCAATACTCCTATTGAAAAAAGGCATGCCTATCTTGAAATGCGTCAACGAGGAACAACCTTAAAGCGTTTTCTGGCCAGAGACCGCTGGGGCGAAAAATCCTTTCGAACTTCCTTTGGTGTGTATGGATACACCCAATATTCTGGTTCTTTTTCCTATTATGATTATGTACGCTATATTGGTATTGCCTTGTTACTCACGCTGATCATATCCATTATGTATCAAGGACAAGGAGCAGGCATTGCCTTGCTGGGAATTTCAGGCGGAACAGCTGTGCTGCTCATTCTCATGGCCTGCTGGCACGCCTGGACCGTTGATTTTCAAGCTCAGGGGCGCTACTTCCTGCCTATTATTCCAATGGCTGCTGTGCTTTTTTACCATTGTCGGCGAATGATCTTCCAGCCTATTTTTTATATATTATTTTTTGCACTTTTCTTTCTTTCTGTATATAATTTCATCTTAGTTGGCTTGCGTGATATAGGAAAATATGGTATTTAGACTACGTTTACTACGTTTAAGTTTGCTGTTTGTTTGAGATTGTTTCTTGTTTGTTAACAACTACTTGGGGTTCCTGAAAAAGATGCAAAAGAAATCAAACCAGCACGTTGTTCAGATTTTAATACTTTTTTCGTTTTTTCTGATGCTCCCCAGCCTGAGTAGCGGGAAAAACTTAACAACGCTCCAACAGGATCTGGTGTGGTCCCAATCAGACGGGCTTCGTCATGAAATCTTTACCAGCACTTATACAGGGGATGAGTGGGCCAGCCCGGTTAAGGTCACTGATAATAATGCGAATAATTTGCATCCGGTTATTGCAATAGGGGACAATGGCTCGAAATGGATTTTTTGGTCTGCAGTCCGCCCTAATGGTATTTCTATTGAATACGCTGTATTAAACGGTGATGAATGGTCTGAACCAACAAAACTTCCTCTGGAGCAAAATTCTTCTATCACTCCATCAGCACTTGCTGATAAACAGGGGGGAATCTGGCTGGTTTGGGCTGGTAATGATGGCGGTAATGATGATATCTATGTCAGCCATTACCAAAAGACAGAATGGAGCGATCCTCATGTTCTGCATGCCCCTAATGAAGTTCCTGATATTACTCCTGAGATTACCTATAATAAAGAGGACAAGATAGAGGTGACCTGGATAGGATTCCGTGGCAAGGGATATGTCAGGCTTGCTTCTGTGTATACAGAGGGTAAGGGTTGGTCTGCGGAACAGGAAAAACTGGTGGAGCAAGAAGTGGAAGAAGAAAAGGTAAATAATGAGGAAGAGCAGGAGGTTGAACTTCCTAAATTTTTGCCGAGTGATAGTCAGTTTTTTCTCAAGATTTATTAACGGATATAATTCGATAACAAACGATCAAACAACTTCAAGATAAAAGCAAGAGGATTCGAATGAGACGGTTCAGAATATTCTCAGGAGGAATCGCGACTGTACTGTTCATTGTTTCTCTCTCCTATGCAGATGTCATACTCTGTTTTGGCGATTCTATCACAGCAGGGTATAGGGCAACTCCTTATCCAACCAATCTGCAAAATATGTATGGCTCCTCCTCTGGTACCCAGGTCATTAATGCAGGCATAGGAGGAGAGGATACCTATAACGGAGTCAATCGTTTTGACGGAGAATTGGCAAAATATTCTCCTGATTATGTGGTGATTATGGAAGGAGCCAATGATGTCATGGAAGGCATTTCTTCGTCAACCACAACCTTTAATCTTAATAATATGGTTCAACAGGCAGTGAATGCCGGTGCCACGCCGATCCTCTCCACGATCACGCCTAATATCAGTAAATCTGGTTATCAACCGGAAAATTATAATCCCGGTATTATTGAGCTGGCCCAAAACAATAATATTACGCTGGTCGATACCTACTCAAATGTCGTCTCAGACTGGTCCAATCTCAATGTTGACGGAATACACCCTAATGAGGCTGGCTCCCAGACCATAGCCCAAGGGTTTTATTCACAACTGGTCAACAACCAAAACGCAAGGAGCAGCAGTGGTGGCGGTGGTTGTTTTATTGCAACAGCGGCCTATGGAACAGCCTTTGAACCCCAGGTGATGCTCTTGAAAAAGTTTCGGGATCTGTACCTGCTCACGAATCGGCCTGGTACTCGTTTTGTTCAACTCTATTATACTTACTCACCACCAATAGCTGATTTTATCCGTCAACATGAGGCCCTCCGTTTATTGGTTCGGCTCCTGCTCTTACCATTATTGGCAACAAGTTTTTTTCTTGTTGAATTATCTTTACTTCAGCAATTGATTACCGTTTTTATTTTATTCTGTTCTGTAGGATTATTTCTGACCCGCTCTCTGAAAAAACGACGTTGTGATGCCTAGGCCTAGCACAACAGGGGATACGAAGAGGCCGTGGTGCCTCTTTTTTTTTTGCTGCCTTTGTCTGCTCTGTCTGTTCTTTTTATATTCCTCAAGCTCGATAGATATCATAGAACGCCCCCTTGTTTTTCCTGGAAAAGAATGGAAAAAACAGCATGCTGAACTATTGTGCACAAATCCAAAAGCCTTGGATCAATTCGCCCAGGCAGTTGGTGGCTCTGGAGTTATTATAAAAAATGGGTACCTGATCAAGAGCTGGGGATCCCCAGCAGACCGTACCATGTGGGCCTCTGCCACCAAACCGGTACTCAGCACACTCCTGCTCTTTGCAGCCCAGGAAGGCAAGCTGGAGATCAAGGGCACGGTCAAGAAATTCATGCCTGAGCTGCTGGGCAAGGATCAGGCAATCACCTTTCACCATTTGGCCAATATGACCAGCGGCTATGCCCGGCGAGAAGCTCCTGGTCAGGCCTTTGCCTATAACGATTATGCGGTCAAGCTTTACCATAATACCTTGTTAAGCAGGGTATTTGTTGCCCGGGATCCCAATACAATCATCCTTGCTCAGGACAGATTGGGGCCTTTGCAATTTCAGGACGGCCCGGTCTTTGAGCAGGTGGGCAGATATGGCTGGTTTGTCCACACTTCTCCCAGGGATTTTGCCCGGATTGGTTGGTTCTGGCTTAATAAGGGTAAATGGAAGAACGAGCAGATTTTGCAGAAAGAGTTCTTTACCCGCTATCTCAGGAATCAGGTTCCAGAATCCTTACCCATTTCCGGCAAACCAGCCCGGGATTACTTAGGTATCGGTACCTATGGCGGCAGTGGTAATCAATCACAATTTGGTCCTGGTTATTACGGGATGAACTGGTGGTTCAATAGCGGGCAACAGATTTGGCCCAGTCTGCCGGAAGATACCTTTCAGGCTAATGGTCATTGGAATAAGGAAACCGTTACAGTGATTCCCAGCATGTCTTTAGTTGTTGCCGGGGTTGGCGATTTTGGTCCTTTTACGCCTGGCCCTGGCCCGGCAGATGATCGTATGGGTCTTCTGGTTGCAGCATGTGGTCAAAGAGAGCAGTAATTATAAGGCTGCTCCAGAAGCAGGTGCAGTATAGAATTTTTGACCCAGCATGTGAAACCATTATACGATAACAAAGGCCGACAGCGTATATTGACGGCCTTTTCTTTTTAACTGAACCTTACAGCAATAGCCCCTTCAGGGCAGATGTTAAGGCAGGTTGCGCATCCTTCGCATCGTGTTGTATAGGCATGAACTGGCTGCCCTTCAACCATCATGAGTACCTCTTGCGGGCATATTTCTACGCATTCCAGACAATTTATGCATTTATCTCGGTCTATTGTTATTTCAACCATAGAGTTTCACTCCTTGCAATGTGTAGCCGAAAGGCTTAGTTTTTGATAGACTACTCCTATTAACCAACAAAGTGGTGGCATGTCCTTGTACCACCACACCGGATGACAGTCAATTTTGGGGCCTGATCTTCAGTTGATCAAGGAGGTGAATAAGTGGCTCCCATACCTTGTCCGGTTCTGCATAATAGCGGCTCGCGCGAATTCTGAACACCTGCCAGCCGCATCGTTTCAGTTTTTCCTGATGTTCAAGATCTTCAAGATACTGTTCTGGTCCCTGCCATTGATCACTGTCACAGGCAATTGCGAGCTGGGCCTGTTGGCCTTGAATAACCAGGTCGATTTTTTTTCCGGCAAAAGCATATTGCGGGACAACACTATAGCCCATTTTTCCGAGACGCTGGGCCAAGTCCACTTCCAGCCAGCTTTGAAAGGGTGCTGGTGGGCTTTCCACTGTCCTGTTGGCCAGCAGCGCTTTTTCCTGAAGAGCTGCCTGCTCTTCGGCCAGCATTCCGGTTCGATGGATGGTTGGGCGATGAAAATGCTTTATCAGTTTCAAGCGTAAGCATTCAGGGCTGAGGTGCTTTTCCTGAACCGAATGAAAAAGCCAGGTCTGTTCCCGGGCCCGGCTGGCAGCGACGTTGAACTTCTGCTGTTCTGCTGTCTTGGTGAGTGCTCTGATTTTCTGCCCAGGAGCTGTTACCATACTCAGAAAGATAATGTCTCGTTCTCCGCCTTGAAAACTGAAGGAGTTACCGCAGATGAGCTTTCGTTGCCCCATTTCTTCTACTCCAATCGCCTTGATCAATAATTCTTCAATCAGATAGGATTGGGCAGTTCCTTGCAGGACAATGACCCCCATAGTCTTTCCGCGATAACGCTTGTCCTGGCAACATTGAACAACCTGAGCCACTAAGGCCTCTGCCTCCTGGGGATTGGTTATTTGTTGGCCCTGAGCGTGTCGGGATCCTTCTTTGACTAATATTGCTTTGAGAGGCTCAAGCCGTTCCGGTAGATATTGACGAAGGGGCACCAGAGGATCATCCTGGTAAAATTGGCTATTACTAAAGGCAATAATCTCGGGCATACAACGAAAATGTTCCTGCAATACAATACGGTGAGTAAAGCGGAGCAGGCAATGGTCAAAGAGGCTGGAATCCACATCAAAGGAATCTGCATGGGTAAAATCAAACAGAAAATTATGCATATGCTGTTGCACATGTTCCCGATTGATGCCCACAGCCTCCGGGCTGATCTGCTTATCATCGCCTGCAGCCAGAATTTGCTTACCAAGGTAGAGCAAGGGAAGGGCCTCTGGGCCGCATTGGGAGGCCTCATCAGCAATAACCACATCAAAAAAACCAGGTTCTGCGGGGATGGTCTCGTACACCCGGTGGAGCGGCATAATACACACTGGCAAGGTCAGTTGACAGGCATCAAGATGACGACGGGCATTTTCCTTATGGGTCTGGGCATGCTTTCCTGTCCCTTTGCCGAATTTTTTTATGGCCTGCTGCCAGGCGATCATATGACCATGCTGCCGGGTGGTCAGTTGAGCAAAAAAATGGTTCCAGGCCTGAGCTGCTGTTAAGGAAAAAAGGTCTGCTCGCATCTCCGCAGTAAGTTGTTGGCTCTGGCGCTGATAACTTTCCAGGTCGTGGGCAAGAAATTTCTGGACCCAGTCTTTTGCCTGGGCCCAGGACCAGGCCTGCTTCAGCTGTCCCAGGCGATCTGCCCATTGTTTTCTCTCCTTGCCACTGCGCAGTTGCGCAGCCAACTGAGGGGCAACATCATTCAACGCATCAATTAATTGGTTTTTCCGGGCAAGCTCTTTTGCCTGTATCTTAAGCGTTTCAATTTCGCTAAAGAGCTGTTCATAGGTTGCAATGTCTCTTTTTTGCAGACTTTTAATGACCAGTTTTGTTATTGGATGGGCATTGTTACGCAAGGTAAAAACAGAGAGTGTTTTCTGAGCATGGGTTATGGATGAACGAAGCCAGAGAAAGTCAAGGCGGGCAAGGGCAGAGCGGCAGTCTTCCAGCACAAGTTGAACAGAAGCGGTATCTGACCAGTCAGGCAGGTCCAGGCCATTGATTGTGCTGAGTTCTTGTTCCAGATTTTTTCGTTTGTTATCCAGAGAAATAACCCGCTGGAGACTGTTCAGGAGGCCCTTGATTTCAGAAACCTGTAAGGAGAAATGGCCTGTACTCCGTTCCGCTCTTCCTTCCCAGAGGTGCCAGATAGCCTGTAATTTCTCGTCTACCTGCAGATAGTTTACCAGCTGCAATAAGGATTCAGTGCTTGTACAGGGCTGCCCATTAATCGTGATGGTACGGAGCATACGCCCATGTTTTCGGATAATTTCCGGCTTAAAAAGCCATTTACCAGTACGACCGCCAGCCTTGAAATGTTTTTTCAGGGCCAGGGCATCCTGCAAAAGTTTATTTCGGTCGATTTCCCAGGAGATATCAACTTTCAGCCTGTCAACCTGGTCAAGTGTCTTGGGGATGTTCTGGAGCATTTCCTGGGACCGCTGCAATATATCCTGCCAAACATTGCTCTGGCCACAGAGGACATCATGGACAGCTGTTGTAATCCAAGGCATGGGGCGCTGCTGCAAATCCCGAACAGTTTCTCTGAAAACAGTCAGTTGATCCCGAATCAATTCTATTTTTCTGCGATCTGCTTTTCCGGTCTGAAAGAGGACCTTGCCCTGCCCCCTCTGGAGGCGTTGTTTGTCAAGGGCCGCTGCCTGCCGGGCCTGATCTTCTTTTTCAAAGGCCTCCTTGACCTTATGAACAGGGAACTTTTCTTCAAGGTGCGGCAGCTCTTTTCCCTGGAGTATTTTTTCTTTTTCTGGCTCAGTTGTCCGCAGATAGGTGCGAAGAAAAAGAAGTTGCTCATCAGACCAGGGCAGAGGAATCTCCTGGGGAATTCTATCTGTTAACCAGGAAAAAGCAGGCTCTTCTTTGCCCAGCTGCTGGGCAATCTGAGCAGCTGTTCCAGAGTAGCGTCCTTGGCTTATTCGATGGTGCCGGGTTTCCTGCTCTCGTAAGTTCAGGATTGTTTTATCCGTGGCCTGCTTGGCCTCTTGCTTTTCTTGAAGATGTTTTTCCAGCTTTTGGATAGACTCGTTCTCTGCAGGGTGCTGTTTTTTTTCTGCCCGTAAAATAGCCCTGATCTTGCGTTCCAGGTCCAGGGATTCCTGTTGGCCCTGCTCAGCTGCATTGAAACAGAGAGGGCGAATATCTTCTGGAAGTAAATCATTCAGCACCTGCAAGGCCCTGGTGGTCTGCGCAGTCACCAATACCCGTTTGCCCTGGGCCAGGAGATGACAAATAAGATTGGCAATAGTGTGAGATTTACCTGTCCCTGGAGGACCCTGAACAAGTACTCCTTTTTTCCCCTGGAGTTTTTTGACGATTCGGCGTTGTTCCTGGTTAGAGGGCAAGGGAAAAAAGATTCTGTCCTCAATCTGTTCTTGCTCTGTCTTTTGTACGTTGTTGCTGGTTTCATCAGGGACGATTTCACAGAGGTTGAGAAACTCTTCCGGGATTGCTGGTGCAATTGTTGCACTGGAGAGAGACTGCCCCAGGATTTCGTCGAGAAAATGCTCCAGGGGATGGGCAGAGCGTTTCCGTATAATCAAGGCCGGGGCATAGGTAATAACTGGCTTGGGCTGTTGTTCTGAAGGGTTCAGGGTGTTGGCCAGGCCCTTGAGAACAGCATCAACTTTTTCCCTGTTATGCAAATTTCCCTGTAAGGCTTGGCAGCTCTCTTGGATAAGCTGCTGGACATCCTGGGGTTGTTCTTCCAAGGACAGCATGTCCAGCTCAACCCTTGGGGCAGGTGATCCTTGGTAAACAGTCAGTCTTTTTACGATTGGATCAAAGGAAATCGTGGCTTCTGTGACGATGAGATGGCGTTGGATAAGCTGTTGTTTTGAAGTTTCCCAGCGTAACAGACCAAAGCAAAGGAGCAGTTCATATTGCTCACCAAGTTTTTGCTGTTCCTGGTAGAGGCGAAAAAGCTCTGTATAGATTTTTTCAGAAGAAAGAATGCGTTGACAAGCTTGCTGCCAAGGTTTCCATTGTTGATCAATATAGTTCTGCCATTGCTTTTTTTTGCGGGCAAGAGCAGCAGCATACAAGGATCTGTCTTGTCCGCTGTTCCCCGTACCTGGAGCAACATCAGGCGGAAGAGTTAACACAGGAGGGGTAGTGAGATTCTTCAGGTCTTCCTGATTAACCCATTTTTCGCATCGTTCAGGAGGCGGTGGGGGCGGTGGCAGCTCTGTCTTTTTGATATCAAGCCAGCAGGAGTCACCGGCTTCCTCCTGTTCGTTGCTGATAATGGCAGCGTCAGAGGGTAACCAAAAGACCTTGTTATACTGCTCCAGAGTTCGGACAGTTTTAGCGTTGATGGTCGATATTGCACGTAAGTACCGAACAAGCCGAACGAGTTTCTCTGCGCTGTGCTGTGTAAAATCACTCATTATCAAAAAAACCAGGGGACCATCAGACCGGAGTCCCCCGGTCCGGCAGTTCAGTTATTGCACCGTCATCCAACCAAATCCGGGTGTGGAGCACCACCGAGGAACAGGTTTGCCAAGCAAGATCATGCTCAAGAACCTTTTTTTCCTTTTATTTCCTTCAGGATGGTCAGACCCAGTTTAAACTGCGGCATCTCCTCCCGCTTCACCATCTCATAGAAGTCACACTTACTGCAATCTCTGAATTTATCCGCATATTTCCCCTGTTGTTCTCCTTTGCAGAGCGAACCTGTTATGGCCCAGCAGCAACGGCCTCCGTTTTCCCCGCCATGAATCCCTTCTGCCCGTCCTTCTTCCGCAACAGGACAGACACCAAGCTCAGAAACCTTGTCGCCTCCTGGTTCCCGCCCGCATTTTTTTACTTCCCAGCAGTTTAATTTTTTTTTCATCGTCCAGTCCTCGTTGTATAGTGATTGAACCGGTGAGTTACCGGAGATTAACCTTGTTGTTCTTTTTTGACCACTCTATGTATAGTTAACACGGATTATCATTAGGGGGCAAGGGAGATTTCTTCTTGACAAAGCAAGGACTGTTCTGTAGAGGGAAAGTCATGAAAATGACCAAAAAAAATGCTATAACACGAATGAAGCCTGATGTCAGCAAGTCTGTACATCTTTTTGCCGCCCCTCTTATCTGGACAGCTGTGGGGATCATGCTTATGGTGCGCGGACTGGGCTGGATCGGGTTCAGCCTGACCTGTCGGCTGTTCATCATCGCCCTGATTATCGCCCTGATTGTCGGCACGGTCAAGTCGCTGACTATTCTGGACCGCTCTGCCAAAAAGACCCTGAGCCGCATCATGACCCTGAATGAAAAGAGCTGCATCGGGGCGGTCTATCCCTGGAAGACCTGGCTCCTTGTTATCCTGATGATGGCCACTGGCATTGCCTTACGGAGCATGACCGAACCAGGTATTTTTCTGGGCACGATCTATCTTGCTGTGGGCTGGGGAATTCTGCTGTCAAGCCGTCACGGCTGGGAGCATTGGTTGCGTCGGGTTCGTCGCAAATAAATCAGAACAAAAGGATCAACGCATTGCACAGTGCCGCCCGAGGACAAGAAAGCATTACTGACCTCTATCATCGCTCCGCAGCAGTGGTGGACCTGGCCTGTATCAGTCATAACCTCGGGGTGGTTCGGGAAAAGGCACCTGGCAGGAAGATCATCGCCATGGTCAAGGCCAATGCCTATGGTCACGGGCTGGTACGGGTTGCCGAGCATCTGGCCTCGGAGGGGGTTGACTATCTGGGCACCGCCTTTGTGGAAGAGGCCCTGGAGCTGCGCAAGGCGGGCATTACCGTGCCCATCATTACCTCTGGCCCGTTTTCCAGGTTTCAGATCGGCCTGTTCATAGAGAATAATATAGACCTGACCATCGCTTCCGTGGATGCGTTGCACTATATCCAAGAGGCGGCTGAGTTTTATGGCAAGCGGGTCAATATCCACCTGAAGATTGATACCGGTATGATGCGGATCGGTATCCGTTATTCCAATGCTCATAAACTTTTTGCCGCAGCCTTACAGGCAGAAAAATATCTCAATATTGTTTCTCTTTTTTCCCATTTCGCCACTGCGGATCACGAAGATTTGAGCTTTGCCCGGCTTCAGTTGGAACGATTTCTTGAAGCGGCGCGTTTTTTTGATCATGAGCATCGGCCTTCACCCCTGCTTCAGATCGCCAATTCAGCTGCTCTCCTGAGGATGGAGGAAAGTCAACTGGACATGGTCAGACCGGGGATCATGCTGTACGGATATCATCCTTCACCCGCCTCCGCACCCAAGGCTGAGCTGCTGCCCGCCCTTTCTCTCAGGGCAAAGGTTATGTACTTCAAAGTTGTGTTGCAAGGAAACTCGGTTGGGTATGGCCGAACCTGGACAGCTCCGCAGAACTGCCGGGTCGTGACCATTCCGGTGGGCTACGGCGACGGCTATGCTCGCGGTCTCTCCAACAAAGCACAGGTTCTGCTGCGCGGCAAGAGATATCCTGTGCTAGGAAGCATCTGCATGGATCAAACCATGATTGGCATCGGTGATGGAGAGGCATATATCGGGGACGAGGTGCTCCTCATCGGCAAACAGGGTGAGGAGGTCATCACGGCCGATGATCTTGCTGCCCAGCTCGGCACGATCAGCTATGAGGTTTTGACCAACATCAGTGCGCGGGTGCCCAGGATTTATCTTGATAAAAGAACGCCGTGTCAGTCATCTCAACTTCAGCAGGTAAGAGAAAGTTAAGTACACTTGGAACCGTTCAGAACTTACGACTGTAGAGTCAATTGTTGTTGAAGAACTGTGATAAGGACTGCACCGGGAGAAACTCGCCCTGCAAGAGGAGAATCCCTCGCTGTAACGGGAGAAAGCCTTCCTGAAGCGGCGGAAATCACACTGAAGCAGGAGAAAGAGACTCTGGAGCAGGCAGAAATCATCCTGTAGCGGGAGAAAATGGTTCTGTAGCGGGAAAAAGTCATTCTGTAGCAGGAGAAAATGGTTCTGCAGCACTGCAAGACCGTTTTTTCCGCCTGCACCCGCTTATCTTCCAAAAAATTTTCCCTTCACCCCAGGTCAAAGGAGAAATGTCTCCGACGAACCTGACCGCATCCTACACCCTCATTTCAGAAGCAAACTCCATCGCAATAGTTGCGACAGTCCTCCCCACTTTTGCACAGGCTTCCTGGAGTTGCCAATTCTCCCGGTTTCGGTCTTCCACCATATTGCTGATACAACGAATCTCCAGGCAGGGCAGAGAAAATTCCTTACCGACCCGAGCCACTGCTGCTCCTTCCATATTCTCGCACAGCCCACAAAACTGATATCCCAGCTGGTTGCCCCTGTGCAGGGTACCGCTGGCGCAATTCACCGTGACAAAGGCCCCTGTCTTATAGTTTATATCCTTATTTTTTAAAATCTGGGTAGCTGCTGACAGCAAGCCTGGGTCCATGGAAAAATTATCCTGAACTGGCAGATCCTCACTGAACTTTTTCACCGTATCTGTCAACTGAATTCCCAGATCTCCAAGGATCTCCTGTTCTGCAAGGCAGATATCAAGAAGCCCAGCCTGCATTGATGGGGCGTCTTTCCAATATGCTCCGGCAATACCAAAATTAATAATGCAATCTATCGGATCTGTTTTTAAAAGATAACGTGTAAGAGAGAGAGTGGTCTCCACAGGGCCGATTCCGGTGACAAGCTGGCTGAGCTGTACCTGCTTTTTTCCTGGAGTTTTCTCCGCAGTTTTCCCCGCAGTTTTCTCTATAGGTTCTCCTCTACGTTTACTCTCATCTTCCCCGCAGGCCTCAACATATGCCTGCATTTCCATGTTCGTTGCTGCTGTCATTAATATGTTCATCTTGTTCCTTGTTTATAGCCTGAAGAAAAAATTTTTAGCGTGAAATATTCTTCAGTATTCTGGCTTTCTCCAACAGGCTGACATATATTTCTTTTTGACAGAAATCATCTTATGGATTACAACCATTATGCATAAGGGTTTTTCCAACACCAAATGATGACAGTTTAACTGATGACAGTTCGTGCAATGCCGAACGTTATAGAAATGATCTCTCGGAGGCCGATCATGAATTCCTTGCTCAACAATTTCCTGCTGCAAGACAGAATACGCACAGCTCGGAGCAGCCTGTTTTGGCTCATAGCTGGTTGTTGTATGGTTATCAGCAATACTTCTTTTGCCCAGTATCCTGATACCCCCTATGACAGTAACCATCCTGCTCTGCCTCAGTATTACGCTGATATTGAGGCAACCGAAAGGGGCGGGGGGACCTGGGGAGAAATTTTGAACATGAAGGTCCATGTTCAGGGATCTGGGGCAATATTCACTATTACCTCAAAAAAAGGACCGTTCTATAATACAAATAGTGTCAGTATTCGATCCGGGAGTCATAATGGCTCTGTTGTGGTTGCAGGCAAAATTCCTTCTGGAAGCAAGGCTGCCAAACTCAGCCTGGATTTAAATACTGTAGCGTCTTTTCCCCATCGTTTTTTTGCAACTATAACAAATAATGTTGGCTATGCCTGGGTTGGGCCGGTCCAAATTGGAATAACCAACCCCACCGGCACAGGTGTAACAGACGAAACAAGAGCGTCCACCCCCAGAGAGAATGTTGCGGTAAGTACTGGTCCTCAACGTCCTCTTATTAGCGAATCCCCTGAAACAGCTGTTGAAAATAGTACTGTGCAGATTGCTGTCACAGCAGGTACCACTTCGGGGAATGATATGGTCAGGGTTCAGTGTACAGCAAGCAGTTCTGGAAACACCCCGGATAACCCGTATCGTTCCGGTTGGTTATATGGCGGAGATACGATACAGGTGCCTCTGGTCTTCCATTCAGCAGGGACCCAGGCAATCTTTTGTAATACTCTGGATAGCTACGGAACCACCAGCTCCCTCAGTCAACGAACAATCAGTGTGGCTTCAGGCCAACCTGTCCCCACCACTGGTTTTCCCATTGCTTCGACACCAGCAAGGGAATTTTCTCAGCCTTCGCATCCTGTAGTGCCTGCAGTTACTTCTCTGCCGCCTGCACCTACCCGACGGAGGATTGCCAATACTCCGGCTCCTCGTATAGAGGTTCCCGGTCAGGGCAAAGTCAACGATCCGGTCACTGTCAAACTGGTAGCTGGGCATGATCCCCAAAACAGAGACCTGGTAAGAATAACCTGTACAGCGGATGATTCCAATAAAACGACAGAGGATCCCTATCAGTCAGATTGGTTACCGCCCGAGGGACAGGCAGAGGGGCACTTTACTTTTTATTCTCCTGGAGAAAAAAACATTTACTGTACATCATACGGTCGCCAGGGTGTGAACAGTTCCCCCACCAGAGAGACGCTCAATATTGACTATGCTAATCAGCAGCCTGACGCACCTCTCATCAGTGAATACCCCGATACTACCTATCCAGGCCGAACAACCTATATCACGGTTACTGCCGGAAGCGATCCTGATGGAGATCAGGTCAGAGTAAAATGTTCTGCAACCGATTCCAGCATGACAGAAAATTCTCCATATATCTCGGAATGGATGGCACCTCAAGCAACCGCAACTGCTTCTTTCGCTTTTTTTACTGCTGGTAATAAAGAAATTACCTGTATAACTATTGATAACAATAATGCGCAAAGTGATGCAACAACACGGAGCATTCATGTGCATAGCCCAAATTATACCCCTCATTACGCCCCTGACCGTAATTTGAAGAACAGGTCAATTTTTTCTGGTAACTCCTCCAGGGCAGAGAGCTGCGGCTGCCAACAGGATAACACGTCAACGTCGTATCCGATGCAGAATACACTACAGAACAGGTTGCAGAACAGGTTGCAGAACTCAAGGCAGGGAGGCATCACCTTTAATCAGCCATATATTCCTGAGAACCAGGATCAGCAAAGTGTTTTTCAACGTCCTGAACCACAGCCTGACCTTAAAGGCCGGGTTGTCTATAGAAGTAACCGAACCCCTGTTCAGAATGCCTTGGTTAAAATTTTGAATGCCATGTCTGGCAGAGCGTATACCGCTACAACCGATTATAACGGTGAATTCAAGATGGATTTTGCCCAGGGAAGTTTTACAGGGCAGATCCAGGCAACCAAAGGAAACAGGACCTCGTCAATCCGGGAAGTGAAAATTGATGTGGATAATCCGACAGTGATTGACCTGACAATCATAGACAGAGAGCAGGTGCAAGCCCGATCCCCGTCCCGGAGGCCAGTTCAACAGGCACCACCAGCGCATAACAGTGTATGGCAGTTTAACTGAGCGCTTAGAGAATGTCTCACAGTAATAATGTGGTGGAGGATACTGTTCAGGAAATGTACAGCCTGTCCTCCTATGATTATTTTTTACCTGAGCAACAGATAGCTCAGCAACCTGCCCAGCAACGAGATCAGTCACGCCTCATGGTTGTGGATTGTTGCACGAGCACAAGGCAACATACTCGCTTTGAAGGCCTTTATGATCTGATTCGGCCAGGTGATGTACTGGTTGTGAATAACACCAAGGTGTTTCCGGCCCGGTTATTTGGACGCAAGGAGAGTGGTGGTAAGGTTGAAATACTGCTTCTTCATTTCCCCTGTTATGAAAAGGAAGTGGATGGTCTGCGCCAGACAACAACATTGGCGCTGATCAAAAGCTCGAAGCGTCCAAAGCCGGGAAGCATTCTTCTTTTTGCCGATGCCTTGCATGTTCAGGTGGAATCCTTTCTCCCTGATGGTAAGGCACAAGTACGGCTCTTTTCTCCAGCCCATATTGATCTGGAACAGCTCCTGGAAGAATACGGACAAATCCCGTTACCTCCCTATATCAAACGGCCTGAAGGCAGCACAGATGAGGATGCGCAACGATACCAGACCAATTATGCCCGTTATATTGGCTCGGTTGCCGCTCCTACAGCTGGCTTACATCTCAGCAAGCCATTAATAGAAAGATTACAAAATAGCGGAGTCGGTTTTGCAGAGGTGACCCTGCATGTGGGGTATGGAACCTTTGCTCCGGTGCGCTGTGAGGATATTCGCAAACATACCTTGCATAAGGAATTGATCCGTCTTCCCCGGGAAACTGCTGAGGCGATAAATAGTTGTAAAGAAAACGGAGGAAGGGTATGGGCTGTGGGCACGACAACGGCACGAACCCTGGAGTTTGCAGCTAACCATGCAGATTCTTCAGGGAATTTACAGGCAATTGAAGATTTCTGTGGCCTGTATATTTATCCTGGTTATCAATTTGCAGTGGTTGATAATCTGATCACCAATTTCCACTTGCCCAAGTCATCATTGCTTTTTATGGTTGCTGCCTTGGCTGGAAAAAAGCAGATTTTTGCTGCCTATGCAGAAGCTGTGGAGCAAGGATATCGATTTTTCAGTTACGGGGATGCAATGGCGATTATTACCAGGAAATGAGGTGGTTGTGTAGCGGAAAAGGAAGGATTTTGCACTATCAGAAATATCAGTCCTGTTCATCTTCGTTTGGTTCCAGTTTAAAGGTGATCTCTTTGATAAATTCTGTTCCCAGCAGCATGGGATCATCGGCTTCGTAAAGTAAGGTGGTCTGAAGAAATAAAAAGCTGTCGTGTCCCATAGAGAGAAATTCAAGGGCAATACCTTCATCGCTGACTCTGACAACAGAGCAACGGGCCCGCAACTCTATCCCTAAATTATCCTGAGGATTATTGAGTTCCACTGTGCAAACATCACCTTTTTGCTGATCAAAGGTTCCTTTTACATACATGCCACCGAGACTGAGATTATTGACGGTATGGTGTGTATATTTTTTCCCGTCGAAATAAAGATATATATCCCGCTGGAAATTCACCCGGGTATACTTCCGGTCTTTACTATATGTCATTAAACCGCCTTTTATGGGAAGAATTCACAATACCTTGCAAAGCGAACAATTCTTGCGAGCAATCAGTCACCACTGTAAGGTAAATATAATAAATGATCTTTCTCGTTTTTTCAAAGCAAATATTTTGAAACGCCTTTCTGATAGGCATTCATGAAGAGCTGGCTTGTAGTCTTCTCAGCAATTCCCGGATACCCAGGAAACGCCATAATAGTGCAGTTTTTACAGATTGCTTTCGTAAAATTTTATAAACAATCGTTCGGTAAATATCTTGTAATAATGAAATTTCAGCACCTTAGCTAACAAAGCGTGCCTCTCGGTAAAATGAAACAATTTCAGCATATTGCTTTTCTCGCTGGTGTTCAGGTAAGAAAAATAGCAAAAAATAAGAGCTTTCTTCTTGTGTGGACAATATCAAAGTTTTACAAGGAGAGAGCCATGTCTAGCCATATCAAGAAAACTGTAAAAGCTCACCAGAAAGACATCAAACGCAAGGAAGCAATCAAACTGCGTAAGCATTTGAATGCCGATGCTCTTTTTGGGTGGTCACCCTGCTGAGTGTTGCCATTTACCTTTTGGATGCTTATATTTCAGTATATGAGATAGTTACTACTGAAAGGAGGGAATGATGGCTGAACTTACAAAGGTTGGTACTTTTTGTCCGAATCCCGCTTGTCCCGATTATGAACAGGTACAGGAGAGCCAGCAATTCCCGGACACGACAACGATATACGCCTGTTGAGCATTTTTGCTCTCTCTGGAGAGACTCAGGCGTTCTTCCCTATAGCAATGTGACTATTTTCCTGGCCGTCCAGCTAACTTTCTCTTCA
>NZ_JALAAI010000075.1:0-19546 GCF_052785085.1 Candidatus Electrothrix sp. | reverse complement strand
TGATCAAATTAGGGTTAGCATAACCATCTTTGGCAGGAGATCATTTTTTACCCGAAGTCGGGTAGGGGAAAAGTGCGTCCAATTTCCGTCTGAAAAATCGAATTATTGACGGAAGCCTAAAAAAAGTAGCAGAAGCACCTTAGATTGAACGTTTTGAAATAACGTGTCAGGGTATTGACTACTATGAATTCTTCCGGCTGTCGAGAAATTCAGCAGATACTAATTAAGGAGAAGGCTGTGAAGAAAGTAACCCTTACATTTGTAGGATTCAATTCCGATGAAGTTGCGCAACGATTTTATACTTGGGCTGTTGATGGCGGATTGGAAGACAGTTAATTGATACACTACAGACATCGTAAACGCTAAAACTGGACATTGTTTATAATAATTTAATATTATAGCAAAATCACTAAATTTGGACACTTGCTACAAGACAAAATGTCCAAATTCTATTAATCGTATATAAAATCAAATCATTATCAAGTAATTATCATTTTGATGTTTACGATGTCTGCACTATCACATGACGGTGTAAAAGTTTCAGGCATAAAAGATTTTAGTAATGATACGCTTGATATTGCGATAGAAAGCTGTGAAGATAAAAAAGACGACTGAGCTAGGAAACGCCATGAAAAGACACTCTGCGATATACAATAAATCGTAAATCCATATGAAAAGCAGGCAGAACGCCCCAGTGTCAGCCGTTGACACGCAACTGTTCCTTGATATAAGAGAGCTGATTGAGGAAACCCGCTCCACAACCGCTGTTGCCGTCAATGCCGGGTTGACTCTGATGTATTGGCGTGTTGGGCAGCGTATCCAGCAGGAAATATTAAAAGGCGGGAGAGCCAAATACGGTAAAGAAATTCTGCCTGCATTGGCTTCAAAATTAACCGAGAAGTACGGCAGAGGCTGGAGCGAACGGAATCTTGCTTATATGACACGGTTTGCCGAGATATTCCCGGACGCTGAGATTTTGCAGGCACTGTGTGCAAAATTGAGCTGGACCCATTTTAAGACGATCATCTACATTGATGACCCGCTTAAGCGAAATTTTTATGCAGAAATGTGCCGGGTGGAGAATTGGAGCACACGTACCCTGCAAAAAAAGATCGATTCTATGCTGTACGAGCGTACAGCTCTGTCCGGCAAACCGGAAGAAGTTATTAAGCACGAACTTGATCTCCATCAACATCGTGTACTTCGATTTAGGGTTGGGCAAGGATTACGTCTATGTCGGTTCAACCAATTTTGTCGGCATGCACACCGACGACGTTCTGGAGTTGAATGCAGCTCAGAAAAAAGCCTATCCCATCAGCAAAGTTTCCGATATTTTCACAACCTATTACCTGCTCAAGGTCAATAAGTTTGATGATCTTGCCAAAGACAGCCTTGATGAATGGATTTACTTTCTGAAAAATAACGAGATCAAAGACGAATTCAAGGCCAGAGGGCTGAAGGAAGCCAAAGAAAAGCTGCGAGTGGATAATCTGCCCGATCCTGAAAAAAAGAGCTATGAGAAGTACCTTGATTCCAAACGGATTGAGCAAAATGTCTACAAAACAGCTCTTGCGGAAGGAAGAGAGCTTGCGGAACAGCAAGTGAAAGAGGCTGAAGCCAGAACAGAGGCTGCGGAAGCAAAGGCTGAAAAAGCTCAGTATGAAAAAATAAAAATGCTTTCAGTAACCGCAAAAGCCCTGCATGAGAGTGGAATGGATGCGGAGCAGATTGCCCAAAAACTGCAAAGACCCGTTGAGGTCATTGTTGATATATTTACAGTACGCTCGGTCAGAAGGGAATTGAGGTGTGGTCAAGCAAGGATATCATTTGGTTGAGATTGAAATTATGCTTCTTATGAAGGACTAACTCTCCCTCCAACTTGAAAATATTGCTTTTGACAATTTCATTGGCCAGGACAGTCGGGTTGACAGCTTTGGTTAACAGGCTGATCTGAAGATAGCAATAGCTGCTCAGTTTCATACCGATAAACTCAATAGCAACATTTTGTTCAGTGATCCTGACAATTAACCCTACAGCATGGATAAAACTTTCCGTGTAAAATGCTGATTCTTTTATAGTGATTTTGCAAATGTCTCCTGCCGATTGATTGCACTCCCCTTTGACCAGAAAACCACTAAGACTGAGGTTATCAACAAAGTATCTATATTGCCGCTTCCCAAAATCAAGTTGAACAGCCCATCGGATATTCATCCGGGTAAATTTCCGATTATCTATTGTATTCATGAAGCTAAGTTAGATTGGATGCACATGGAACGGTAATGAATATAGTATTCAGCAAGGTTTTGAGAGTTTGCCCGTCCTTTAAGCAATATAAAAATTTGAATCTCTGTTTGCAATGAAAAAGCAAAGAGGAAAAGTGGTGAACAGAGGTTAGAAAAATCAGAGAAGTATTACGATAAGAAGATGAAGGAGGGCGTACTGAAGGGGAATCTATAACTCTCTGAAATTTTGTTAAACATACCCTAAAAAACGTTCAACCCGGATTTGGGAAGAACTTACCCCCAGCAAGGTAAGATGCTCTTCCATTTGCCGGACCATTACTGGCGGACCTGATATAAGAAAGGTAGCAGCCTGAAGATCTGCTGTTATTTCAGAGCGTATAATCTTTGAGTCTATTCGTCCCTGATAAGACGGAATCTTTTCAGAAGCACGTTGGAGCACATGGGCAACCCGGAGGCCGGGTAAGGGCATTTGCTCTAGCTCATCAAAAAAAGCAATATCAGTATCGTCTCTATTGCCGTAAATCAAGGTGATCCTGCGTCGATCATGGCGCGAGGCTGCGTCAAGCAGCATGCTGAAAATGGAGGTAATACCAATCCCTCCAACAAGGCAGACAATATCATTGGCAATGCCCTGCATGGAAAAATCACCATTGGGACCTTTCATAATTACCTCATCATTAGGAGATAGCCCTTCCAGGTATTGGCTATAAGCAGAGCCGGTCATCCGTTTTGTGAATTCCAGGAAATCCTGTTGAGGGCTATTGCTAAAGGATAAGGGATGAACCAGCATGCCCTCATGGCCAAGACCGACAATGACGTATTGCCCTGCTTCAAAGAAAAAACCAGGGGGCCGGGTGAAACGGTAGCTGTTCACTTGTGGAGTGCGGGGGATGCGTTGTATAAAATGTGCAATTGTATCCATCTTACCTCTTCTCCTTTCCGCTGATTCTTTTTTTCTTATTTCTTACCTGAATTCGATGTTGGTCAGCTTGGGGTTCTTCCTTTGGTAAAGAAATTTTTGGTGACCAGGTGAGCCAGTCATCATCAGGTTCTTTTGCCAGCAAAAAATGATCATTTTCTTCTGCAGGTGTGCCCTGTTTCTCTGGAGTAGCCATGGCAATCCCTCCGGCCATAATAGATTCTAACGATTCTGTTTCCACAGAAACCCCGGTAAAAAGACCTGCTATCACCTTCACACCGCCTGCATTCCAGAATTTTGAGCTTCGGCGAACAAGGGGGATATACATGGGATCAATAACCGCATGGATCCAAACCATCTGTGCTGTTGGTCCCAGCTCAATACCAGTGATTCTTCCTATTTCCACCTGCCGGTAATAGATCGGACTTCCTTTTTTCAGAGACCCTATCCGTTCTGCCTCCAAAACCAGGTGCAAACCCGGCGGAGGCGCAGAGAGTTTGGGTTCAGAATCCTTGACCGCAAATCGGCTCCTTGGAGCGCCGTGACCAGGAAGGAGTTCTAAGTATGGCCCGGAAAGCAAGGTCTCCAAATGCTTGACGCCAGAGAGGGTAACCCTTGGTCTGACAAGCCAGATTTTGCTTGTCTGACAAAAGAGCTTGCTGAATTTCTGCTGAACAGCAGCCTTGGCAACCACTCTGTCTTTCTTTGTATTATACCAAGTACGAACCAGAGTGCCTATGATGATCCCTTTATATTTAATTTTTGTCCTTGAGCTAATATCTGCACCTTGAAGAAATTCCAAGGTGAGAAAAAGGGAACCTGCCTGGAGGGCCTGTTTTCGTCCTAGATAGAGGGAGAAGACCTGACCTTCAGGAACTTGTTTGCCGTTGTCAGGGGTAAAAAAGGAAATACCACCAGCAATGATGGAGTTCAGAGAAGCTGTTTGTAAGGAAACCCCTTGCAGAGAGGCATCAAGCTGAAAACCTGAAACATTATAAAAGCGGGTATTATTTTTAATCAGATCAACATACTGTTGATAGATGAGCAGTTCTACCGCAATGCGGTCTTTGTTGCTGCTTAATTGAAGATCAATGATCTCGCCAATTTCCTGTTTTTTGTAAAGCACCGGGGAGCCAAGCCGTAAAGATTTGCTGTCCTCTGCTTCCAACTGAAAGCGTTTTCCTGGTCGGAGAAAAAGCTTGGGCATTGGTGATGATTCCACCTGGAAATGATCCTGTTGTTCGCTTTCACCTTCGCCGATTTGAAAAGTGATATAGGACCCGGAAATAAGGGTTTCCAGGTTTTTGATGCCGCTTAGAGAAACCTGGGGGCGTACAACCCAAAACTTTGTATTGGCACGAAGGATTTTTTCTGCTCGTGGATCCAGAAGGATACGGGCAGTTACCGTGTGAAAGTCATCATCATTGATATCAATGGTCCGAACAATACCTGCTTTCAAGCCACGAAACATGACCTTGGTTCTGCCTGGCACAATGCCATCACCATTGGCAAGCTGAAGGGTCATGGGGATACCGTATTCAGCTTCTGCAAAGTCCCGGTACAAGGGGAAGACCTGTTGCGAATGAGCTGCTGGTGTGTGTTTAAGGGAATCCGGAGTGCCACAGGTCAGGCCACCATAGATAAGAGAGGCCATGGATTCAACATTGATGCTCAGTCCCCTTTGTAAGTCACCAGTCACAGACAGGCCACTGGCATTCCAGAATCTGGTTCCTTGGCGAATCAGGTGGCTGAACTCGGGCTGAATAAACAGATCAAGAATGATGGTTCCATCTTGTTCCAGCCGGTAATCATCCACCTTACCAATGCGCAGGTTGCTGCTGTAGACGTGGGAGCCTCTTTGTAAGGAATAGAGGGTCTTTGTTTTGAGACTGATGTGAAGACCAGGGGTGTCAGCGCCCATAGGAGGCGGGGTTGATAAGCCTGAAAAATGGCGCTCAGTTTTTGTGGAGTTGCCCATTCGGAGAGTGAGATAGGCACCACTGATCAAGGTGTCCAGCCCGGAAATACGGCCTGCGGAGATTTCTGGCCGGACAATCCAGAACATGGTGTCAGCAACCAGACCCTTCTTGGTCACCCTGTCCATCTCCACCGTAATATCAACGCCTTCAAGCTCTTTATCCATCACTACATTCGTGACGGTTCCCACTTCAATTCCCTTGTAAATCACCTTTGTTTTTCCCGCAGTCACCCCAGTGGCACCAGGAAAATGAATGGTGACTTCAATACCGGAATTACGATAACTGCTGACCAGTAACCAGAGACCAATACAAAGGGCCAACAGAGGAAGAAACCAGATTGGGGATACAATCAGGCGTTTTTGAAGAACGGCTTTTTTCATGGGCTTTTCTCGTTAAAAAATTTACTACCTCTCCAGGAATGCCGATGAACAGGTGCCATATCGTATTATGTATGTTTCGCATGCGGCATTTCGTTCAGCACAATCAGCCGGATATTATCGCTGCCGCTGCGCCTGCAAAACCCGAGGCCGTCCGGCCCAGTCTGCCACCACGCTCACCAGTTTATATCCTCCTGCCTCCAGAAATATCTGCTCTGTCTCCTGACCAATATCCGCACCAATTTCCATAAAAAGCCAGCCGCCGGGTTGTAAGATGGGAAGGGCATCCTGACAAATCCGGGTAATGTTCTTCAGACCGCTGTTACCGCCACACAGGGCCAGATGCGGTTCCCAGTCCCGGACTTCCGGTTCAAGTTCAGGAATATCAAGCGCTTTAACATAGGGAGGATTGGTGACAATGAGGTCAAAGATCGGGCTGCAAGGAAAGGAGTTGAGCAGGTCAGCCCGTACTACATGGACTTGCTTCTCCAGCTTATGACGAAAGATATTGTGCCGGGCTACCCCAAGGGCTTGCTCGGAACAATCACTGGCAATGACGGTACTCTGAGGAAACTCCTTAGCCAAAACAGAAGCAATGATACCACTGCCTGTGCAGAGATCCAGAATGCGCTGCGGGTTTTCTGCCTTGTTCTGTTGAAGCGTGGAAAAACAATGCTCAAGAAGAAATTCAGTTTCCGGGCGGGGGATCAGGGCTGCCGGGCTGACAAGGAAATCAAGGGACCAGAATTCACAATTGCCCATAATGTACTGCAAGGGCTCGCGCTGGCATCGTCGTTGTAATAATTGCTGAAAACGACGTTCTACCTCCTCTTCTACTGCGTGGTCGTGAAGAAGAAAGAGTTTGCTCCGGGAAACACTCAGGCAATGGCGAAGAAGGAGTTCTGCTTCCAGGCCGCTGTCTTCAATCCTGGCTTCAGCAAGGGAACGAGTTGCAGCGATGAGGAGTTGGTGGACGGATACAGCCTTATCAGGCATGGTGTTGCACGGTGATAATGAGCAGACTGTGAGAGGAGGAAGAATGTAAGGGCAAACCTGTGTCTCTGCCCGGTATGGAAGGGTAAACACAGAGGTTCGTCCCTACAGGACGATGTTGGATCATCCTCATGGTCAACGTCCCGGAGTCCACATTAATCCAGCTCCTTTAACGCCTCGGTTTGATAATGGGTGATAATAGGCTGGATGACTTCATCAAGGGCTCCTGACATGATTTGGTACAGTTTATAACAGGTCAGATTGATGCGATGATCTGTGACCCGCCCTTGAGGGAAATTATAGGTCCTGATCCGTTCACTTCGATCGCCACTTCCGACCTGACCCTTACGATCCTGGGCAATCTTGTCATGCCGATCCTGTTCCAGCTTATCCAGAAGACGGGCCCGCATAACCATCAGGGCTTTGGCCTTATTTTTATGCTGTGATTTTTCATCCTGACAGGTAACCACCAGACCGGTGGGCAGATGGGTGATCCGAACAGCCGAGTCTGTGGTGTTGACTGACTGTCCACCTGGGCCAGAAGAACGATAAACGTCAAATTTCAGCTCATTGGGAGCGATTTTCAGGTCAACCTCTTCAGCCTCCGGGATAATGGCCACCGTGACTGCTGAGGTATGGATACGTCCCTGGGTTTCCGTCTCCGGGACCCGCTGAACCCGATGGACTCCTGACTCGTACTTGAGACGTGAGTAGACACTATCACCGGATATCAGGGCGATCAATTCCTTAAAACCGCCAATACCGATGGGGTTGGAACTCATAACCTCAATTTTCCAGCCCTGTGCCTCTGAATATCTGGAAAACATCCGGTAAAGATCAGCAACAAAAAGGGCAGCCTCATCGCCACCAGTCCCGGCACGAATTTCCAGAAAGATGTTCTTTTCATCATTGGGATCCGGCGGTAAGAGTAACAGGCGGATTGCTTTTTCCAGCTTTTCCTTTTCTGCTGTCAGTTGTTCCATTTCCTCCTGTGCCAGTTCTGCCATTTCAGGATCATTGTCTGCATCGTGAATCAGCTCACGGTTATCTGCCAGATCCTCTTCAACCTTGGTATAGGAGGAATAGAGTTCATTGAGTTTGGCAACTCGGGAATGTTCGCGGACAATTTTTTGATATTTTGTCCGGTTATCAAGCAGTTCCGGGTCAGAAAGCTGTCGCTCTAAGGCTGAGAGCTTTTCATGGATATCAACAAGATTTTCAAACATGGATGTATTGGGCAGATCTTTTTATTCTGGAAGAAAAAAAAGTTATGATAAGAGGGTGGCCGAGCTTGTTCGCTCTGAAAAAACTATAAAAATAAAAAAACCACATGACAGCATACTGCCATGCGGTTTGTAAAAACAGTCCAGCTATGCCTCTTTCTTGGCAAGATGCTTGGCGTATTTTTTCTTGAATTTTTCAATACGACCAGCAGTATCAACCAATTTCTGCTTACCAGTGAAAAAAGGATGGCAGGCAGAACAGATTTCAACATTTATGCTCTCGTTTACAGATCCCAGTTCAACTTCATTGCCACAGGCACATTTTGCCTTGATTTTATGATATTCAGGATGGATATCCGCTTTCATTGGATTCTCAGCCTCCAGAGAATATATTCGCATAACAGCGAGTTATTATTTACGAGTTCTTTAGTATAGTATGAAAAAACAACTATTCTACTCGGTTTGGCTTTTTAAACAAAGAAAAAATTTAAAAAAAGCATAAAAGGGTGAACACATGGTTCGCCCCTACAGCATCTAAAATTAATGGTCAGGGTATATTTCTTGTTGAATCCCGTATAACTCTCACTTTTGGGGTGGAAAGCTTTCCAGAGGCTAGCTATTCATTGAAGCGAAAAACTCAGCATTGGTCTTGGTATGCTCCATTTTGTCCAGCAAGAATTCCATAGCATCTGCTGGATTCATAGATGAAAGCAGCTTGCGCAGGATCCACATTTTGTTCAAGTCTTCTGCGGACAGGAGGAGGTCCTCTTTTCGGGTACCGGATTTCTGGATATTGATGGCCGGATAGATGCGTCGATCAGACATCTTACGATCCAGAATAATTTCCATATTGCCGGTTCCTTTAAATTCTTCAAAAATAACATCATCCATGCGGCTGCCGGTTTCAATCAGGGCCGTAGCCAGGATAGTCAGACTGCCACCTTCTTCGATGTTACGGGCAGCACCGAAAAAACGTTTTGGACGATGGAGGGCATTGGCCTCAACACCACCAGAGAGGATTTTACCGGATGCAGGGGTCACGGTGTTGTAAGCACGAGCCAGTCGGGTGATGGAGTCCAGGAGGATTACAACATCTTTTTTATGCTCAACAAGTCGTCGGGCCTTTTCAATGACCATCTCAGCTACCTGGATATGACGCTGGGGTGGTTCGTCAAAGGTGGAGCTTACCACCTCTGCATCAACGCTCCGTTTCATATCCGTGACCTCCTCTGGTCGTTCGTCAATTAGGAGGACTATGGGAATAATCTCTTTATGATTATTGACAATGGCCCGGGCAATCTGCTGCATAAGCACGGTTTTTCCGGTCCGTGGGGGGGCCACAATCAAGCCACGTTGGCCTTTACCCATCGGTGAGGCAATGTTCATCACCCTGGTGGAAAAATTATCCGGTTCATATTCAAGATTGATCTGCTCATCAGGGTGCAGGGGAGTGAGGTTGACAAACAGGGTTTTGCTGTTTGAGGCCTCTGGGGACTCGTAATTTACCTTATCAACTTTGAGCAGGGCGAAATACCGCTCATTTTCTTTTGGCGCTCTCACTTCTCCTTCAATAGTGTCACCGGTACGCAGATTGAGGCGACGAATCTGGGAAGGAGAGACATAGATATCATCAGGCCCAGGCAGATAGTTGTAGTCTGGTGCTCTAAGGAAACCAAATCCATCCTGGAGCACGTCAAGAACCCCGCTGCCGCGCAGTTTACCGTCCTTATCAGCCTGTGACTTGAGAATGGCAAAGATGAGTTCCTGTTTCCGCATGGAGCTGTAGCCTTCGATTTTTAAGGATGCTGCCAGTGCGACAAGTTCTTTGATGTTTTTATTTTTTAACTCAGTAGGATTCATCAATGGATCCTTCCTCCTCAGGTTCAGGTAGTATGTTAAGATGGGTAAAAGGAATGTCCAGCATCAACGGAATATAGTGCAGTTAAGCGTTACGTTTTGTGGCGATACTGGTGTATTTTTTTTTGTATGATCTCGCTTGGAAAGGCTGTGCTTGTCTGAATAGAAAGAGATCGCTGTTCGTATAGATGCTATTGACCAGTGAAGATATTTATCCAATCTGAAAAGGCACGGTAACTTTGTATCAATGGGCTTTCTTATAAGAGTGAAACAGGCTGGTGAATCCGAAACCGGGGCGAATATTTCTTATGAGGGAGAATGAGGTTGCAAGAAATATTATTGCCGATGCTATGACGAATTATTTAGATTGTTACAGTTACAGGTAGGCACATCACCTGTTGATCCTATTGATTTTTATTGAAAATATCAGAAGTTGTGGAAAGCAAGCTGGAAAATATAAAAACGATTTTTTTCTACTTTATTAATTTTCCCCGAGGTTGTCAATATATTTTAAAAGGAAAATTGAATAGTATACGAAAATCCGCTTTTTTTGTTCAATAAATTCATAATGATCGTGTAGGACACAAGATGTATTATTATAGAAAAGCGTCGGAAGAGAAGGGATCCTGGACAACAGTGCAGGTAAGTAAAAAATATTTTTTAAGACGGGGCCGTTATAGAATTGAATATTGTCCCGGCTGAAGTTTGTAGCCAAAAAAAGAACATATTATGATTTCAGTTATTATTCCAACCTATAATCGGGCTGTATTTATGAGCAAAGCAATTACTTCGGTGCTGGAGCAGAGTTATGCCTGTGGTGAAATTATAGTGATTGATGATGGGTCTACTGACGAAACATATGGAATTGTTGAGCAAATAAAGAATAATACTCAGGTGCCGATCCATTATCTGTATCAGGAAAACAGAGGCGCTTCAGCGGCGCGTAACGCAGGGATCAGGGAAGCACAGTATGACATGATGTGTTTTCTTGACTCTGATGACCAATGGGCTCCTCGCAAGCTGGAGTTGCAGATGGAAGCTATGCAGCAACAGCCGGAGTATCTTATTTCTCATACCAGGGAGGTCTGGTATAGGCAGGGTAAGCAGGTTAATCAAAAAAAGAAGCATGCTCCTCCACACGGAGAGATATTTCAGCGGTCCCTGCGGATGTGTGTGGTGGGTATGTCTACGGTTATGGCACGCAGGGAGCTTTTTACCTGTTACGGTTTATTTGCCGAAGATATGCTCTGTTGTGAGGATTATGATCTTTGGCTCAGGGTGGGCAGCAAAGAAAAATTTCTCTTGGTGGATGAGGCTCTGACCCTGAAAGATGGTGGGCGGGCAGACCAGCTCTCTGTTCTTCATCGGCTTGGGATGGATACCTGGCGTATTCGTTCACTTTGTTCTTTGCTCAAGAATGCCTCCCTCAGCTCTGAGCAATATGCGCACACTTTTGCAGAACTAGAAAGGAAATGCCGTATTTATGGCAATGGATGTATTAAGCATGGCAGGGTTGCAGAAGGGGAGCGTTATCTTGCCTTGCCTGATCAGATCTTGTGCTGCAACGGAGATTATTGATTGTTTTGATTGATTAAAATTATTCAGAGCTATGGGGTTTTGCTTGAAAATATGTATGTCTGTTGTTTGAGCTTGATTAATGCGCCTAACTCAAGTAGTATATTTTATACTTAAGTCTAATAAATTGTACCTTAATGGTGTGTAATGATAAGGTGGTAGATCAAGGTGATAAAAAATGGCTGTTATATCAAGAAGTCTTCTTTTGTTTTTTTTTATGGGGGCACTCTATTGGACCTGCATTCAGCCGAATGCTATAGAACCCTATTTTATTTCTTTTATAGTTCTTTTTACGCTCTTTGTTCTGTATGTGGGAAGTTGTGGAGCTATGCCAGATCTGCGAATCATTTCGTTGGGACTACAAAAGATGGAACCCGGTCAGAGACCGGCTGTCTGTTATACAGTTCAAAATATTGGTGATGGCGAAGCAAGAAACATTCAGGTTGAAACTCGTATTAATATGACGAGTAAAACTGATAACGGCGAGGCATTTTCTCAGTTGATACCTTCCCGGAATCAAAAAGTTTTTTTGTCAAAAAAGAAGGTTATGCATAAACGGCTGACACTTATGAGGAAGATGACAGCTGATGAAATCAGAATGATTGAACAAGGAGATCTCATCCTTTCTGCATATTCAATTATTCGTTACAAAAATGAACAACGTAAGGTGCAACGGGAGTTGCGAACATGCAGTGTCTATGATCCACAGGCAAAATGTTTTGAAAAGACTTTTTGTCTATGTGTTGGCGAAGATTGGCCTCATGTTGGGGTGAATCAGCCGATTGCAACCAACTATGCGAGCTGTTGATTGTGTGAAGATCTGCCTGGTTGGTCTCGGGTAATGAGGTGATAAAAGGTGAAGCAGTTGTGTGCAGTTTCGGCACAGAAGGGTTGAGGCTTTTAGTCCTTTGTTTGTTGTTCATTTGCTCTTAAGTTTGTAGCCTTTTATGCTTAAAAAAAGTATAGTGCATTGCGTTCTGCTGGCAGAGTTTTTTGAGAAGAAGTGAAAGTTTACTTCTTGTTCTCACATAATATATTTCTCTCTCAACGAGAGAAGCCGCAAGCAAGACATACGTAAGAGATGAGGCGAATGCGCAGCAAGAAGCGGGGTTGTTGGACCCGGAGTTTCGCAAGAATTTTTTTTCAGGAGAAGAGAGATACGTGAGCGAGCAGGGAAACGCGTCCTATGGGGCGGAACAGATCAAAGTCCTTGATGGACTGGAGGCCGTGCGTAAGCGTCCGGCTATGTATATCGGAAACACTGCCGAAGAAGGACTGCACCATTTGATTTATGAGGTGGTGGATAACTCCATTGATGAGGCCCTGGCTGGTCATTGTGATCGGATCAGGGTGGTTATCCGTGAAGATGGCGGTGTTTCAGTTGAGGATAACGGGCGTGGTATTCCAGTGGATAAACATCCTACTGAAGACATGACTGCTCTGGAGCTGGTTATGACGACCTTGCATGCTGGCGGTAAGTTTGATCATTCTTCCTATAAAGTTTCTGGTGGCTTGCATGGCGTTGGTGTATCTGTGGTCAATGCCCTGAGTACCGCTGTAACTGCGGAGATTAAACGAAACGGGAATATTTACCGTCAATCTTATGAATACGGTGATAAGACGGGCGATATGGAGATTGTTGGAACCAGCACATCTACCGGGACCACGATCACCTTTCAGCCAGATCCATCAATCTTTATTGAGACAGTCTCTTTTAAGTATGAAATTGTGCGTAACCGTCTGCGTGAACTGGCTTTTCTTAACCGTGGTATCAGGATTTTTCTTAAGGATGAGCGAAGCGGTGCAGAAGATGAATTTCATTTTGAAGGTGGAATTGTTGAGTATGTGCAGTATCTGAACCGCAGGCGTACAGCCATCCATCCAGATCCTATTTTTATAGAGGGCGAGAAAGATCAGGTTCAGGTGGAGATTTCTCTCCAGTACTTTGATGGTTATTCAGAACGGCTTTCTTCTTATGTTAATAATATCAACACAAGAGAAGGCGGCTCTCATGAGGCTGGTTTTCGGGTTGCATTGACAAAGTGCATCAATAAATATGCTACCGATGATGTCATTCCAAAGAAGTTAAAGGCAAAGATGGGTGGCGATGATGTGCGCGAGGGATTGACTGCTATTGTCTCAGTGCGGGTACCTAATCCGCAGTTTGAGGGGCAGACCAAGACCAAGCTGGGAAATGCTGAAGTTAAATCAATTGTTTCTGGAATCTGCTACGAGAAGTTGAGTGCATATTTAGAGGAGCATCCTCAGGTTGCCAAATTGATTTTGAGCAAGGCTGTAGAGGCTGCCCAGGCAAGAGAGGCCGCCAAGAAGGCCCGTGATCTGTCCCGAAAAAAGGGCGGCACCTCGGTGATGATGGCGGGCAAATTAGCTGAGTGTCAGTCAAAAAAACCAGAGGAACGGGAGATCTTTATTGTTGAGGGTGATTCTGCGGGTGGTTCTGCCAAACAGGGCCGGGATCGTTCTGTCCAGGCTATCCTGCCCCTTCGCGGTAAGATCATGAATGTGGAAAAGGCCCGTTTTGACAAAATACTTGGCTCTGAAGAGATTAAACAATTAATCGCTTCTTTGGGGACTGGTATTGGAAAGGATGAATTTGACCAGGAGAAACTCCGATACCATAAGATCATTATTATGACTGATGCTGATGTGGACGGAGCGCATATCCGAACCTTACTTCTTACCTTTTTCTATCGCCAGATGCTGCCCTTGGTGGAGAACGGGTATGTATATATTGGCCAACCGCCATTATACCGGTTGGGGCGTGGTAAAAAAGAACAGTATTTTACAGATGAAGATGCACTGAATAGCTATCTTTATGACCAGGCTGCGCAGACTATCCGGATCTGTCAGGAGAACAAAGAAGAAATTGCCGGGCAGGATTTGGTCAGTCTGCTCAAAAAATTTACCTTTTTTGAACGGGTTAACAGCTTTTTGGAACGAACGAGTATTCAGGAGAAATTGACATTATTTCTTTTGGAAAACAATGTGCATTCAGCAGATCAGTTCAAAGATAAGAATTTCCTGGAGGGATTGCTGGAGAAAATGACAGAGCTTGATCTGATCACCAGCAAGATCCGTGTCTGTCGCTGGCGGTCGAATTGTTACGAGGCTGATGTGGCCTTTCGTGGGCAGGGGCATACGCGAACAACAGTGGGCCCAAACATCCCGCTTATTCCTGAATATCGTCATGCCTTGGACCTCTATCCTCAAATTCGGGAGCATGTTTACGACAGTTTCAAGGTGATAAAAAGTTCAGGCACTGGCCAGGAAAAGGAGTTTCAGGCCGGAAACTGGCATGAATTGATTCGCTTGGTGCGTGAGGAAACCTTTAAGGGCAGTCATTTGCAACGCTACAAAGGTCTTGGTGAGATGAACCCGGAACAGCTGTGGGAGACCACCATGAACCCGGAAAACAGAACCCTTCTTCAGGTCAAGATTGATGATGCTGAGGCTGCGGATGATCTTTTTGTGACCCTGATGGGTGATAAGGTCGAACCACGACGTGAATTTATCCAGAATCATGCTTTAGAGGTTGCTGAACTGGATGTGTAAAAGTCAAAAGGGGCGGTTCGGTTCTCCCTTGCCTTTTTTGTACCGCCCCTTTGCTTTGCCCCTTTAGAGTTATCCGCCTCGCCTCCTTCCTTTACACTGGCAACATTTCTGCACTCTGGAGAACAACGCAACCCATTGCCGCCACCTTGACCTTACTTCCCACTGCAACAGTACCTGCCTTGGCATGATCAAGAATATCTCTTGGAGCTTCCTGGCGGGTATCAATGATTTTTTTCCAGGTACTAGCAGTAATACCCGTTTCCGGAATGGTAAAGAGGGCCTCCTCTGCTGAGTGGCCGTTGAGCATAATAAAAAAATTATCATTATCCCCGTCATTGACTGCGCAGCCTTTGAGTAGAAAAGAAAGCGTGTGGGTATGTTCAGACCAGTCCTCTGTGCCAGGTTCCAATGCCTGCCAATGAATTGTTTGCCCGCTGGTCTGCATCTCCGGGCTACCGGGCGCAAAAAAATCCACCCGCCGAAAAATAGCATGTGCTTTGCGGAGCTGAATCAGTTTCCTGAAAAAGCGAACGCGACCTTTATTTTTTTCTGCAAGATCCCAGTTCAGCCAACTGATTTCATTATCCTGGCACCAGGCATTATTATTTCCTTGCTGGCTTTGACCAAACTCATCGCCAGCCACCAGCATGGGCACCCCCTGGGAAAGGAGAAGAAGAACAGCCATTGTTTTGATCCGGCGTTGGCGCAGGGCAAGGACTGCCGGGTCATGGGTTGGCCCTGATACACCGGAATCCCAACTCAGGTTGTTATTATCTCCGTCCTGGTTATTTTCACCATTGGCCAGATTCCTTTTTTCATTATAGCTGACCAGATCTGCTAAGGTGAAGCCATCATGACTGGTAATAAAGTTGATGGAATTACAAGGCCGGCGTCCATTATGTTGATAAAGATCTGAGCTGCCTGCGATTCGGGTTGCCAAGGCTGAAACCATGCCTGGAGTTCCGTTCATGAACATCCGCACATCGTCACGAAACCTGCCGTTCCATTCTGCCCAACGGCGATGGGAAGAAAAATGGCCGACCTGATACAGTCCAGCTGCATCCCATGCCTCAGCAATAATTTTCGTGTTCGCCAAAATAGGGTCTTCAGCTATCATCTCCACTACTGGTGGATTGCGCAACACATTTCCATTCTGATCTCGTCCCAGAATTGAAGCAAGATCAAAGCGGAATCCATCCACATGCATTTCCATAACCCACCAATGCAAGGCATCCATGATCAGGGCGCGGACAATGGGGTGATTGCAGTTGCAGGTATTGCCACAGCCAGAAAAGTTGAGATAGTCCTTGGTCCCTGGATCAAGGAGATAATAGATCGGGTTATCAATGCCGCGAAAAGAGGTGGTAGGCCCGTCCCATCCACCCTCAGAGGTATGATTGAAAACAATATCAAGGATAACTTCAATCCCGGCCCGGTGCAGAGTCTTCACCATGTCCTTGAATTCCCGTAAAGGGTGAGCACTGTCTGAAGAGTAAGAAGCCTTGGGTGCAAAAAAGGAAAGAGGGCTGTACCCCCAATAGTTACGCAGTTTTTTGCCGGTTTCAGGATTACGAAAAAGGCATTCAGTTTCATCAAATTCCGTCACCGGCATCAACTCTACCGCCGTGATTCCCAGGGACTTCATATAATCAATCTTTTCGCAGATGCCCTTAAAGGTTCCTGGAAAGCTGCATTGCGATGAAGCGTGGCGGGTAAAACCACGAACATGCATTTCATAGATCACCGTATCCTGTAAAGGGATATTCAGGGGACGATCGCCTTCCCAGTCATAGGTATCAAGGGGAATCAGGACGCAGGTCTGGTGATTAATGCTCGAACGATCCTGTCCCCAGCGTGGCGAACGGACTTCTTTGGCATAAGGATCAAGCATGATCAGGCTGTCATTATAGGCCAGGCCGTTGACGCGGGGTTCCATTGGGCCTGCAAGTCGGTAACCGTAGCGAATATACGGAGGCAGACCACTGAGCTGGATATGCCAGATATCTCCTGTTTTGTGAATGAGCGGGTCCAGTTCGATTTCAAAACGGGTTGTTTCACAGGCATCTTTTACCCCCAGAACTAAGCTGACTTTTTCAGCGTGACGGGAAAAGATAGCAAAATTAATGCCAGTTGGTGTAACTGTTGCTCCGAGAGGCTGTGGAGAGCCGGAAAAAGTAGGGAAATTGATTTTCATGTTGACCTGGGAATAATTCCTATTGTAATCTTTCTGTTGTGTTGGGGTACAGGGAAACAGTATACTTTTCCTTTGAAAAATTTCTACAAAATAATGGAGGCACTCTATGGGACTTTTTAATGCATTGAACTTAAAAGGAAATCCTACAAGTGTAGACTGGGAGATGACACCGGAATACAGCTTTGGAACCTTTGAAAGTTGGGGCGGACGTGAAAGAGTCCGTAGCAGCAATGAGCGAATCTATTATTTTTTCATCGACGCCTGGGGGGAAACACCAAAGCTCTGTTTAATGGAGCGAGGCATTAAGCATGCACGGGTTGTTGCGGAAATACAGGCTCCATTGGACATGATGCAGCATTGTGTGGACACGCAGGGCAAGGTGGCCTTGTTTGAGCGAACCTATGCTATTAATGCTGAGTTAAAGCAATGGCTGATGGAAAACATCCTGGAGAATGATGATACCTCACGAGTGGTTCCTGTTGAGGAGGCAGATCAAAGGGATCGTTTAGGAGCATCTGGGCTTCCCGGGCATGATGAACCCTTGCCTGATGACCTGCCTTCTCCCATTGTTTTGCCAGCAACACGTATGGAGCTTGTAGAGGAAGAGGCGGAAAAGATGATCAGGGAATATAATTTTACTGATCAGAAACGAAATCCCGATGGGGTATTCAGGAATTACTTGGTCGATAACGGTGATGGCCTGACAGTGACCGATGCTGTAACCGGCCTGATGTGGCAGCGGGCTGGCATTGATATCATGAGTCATCGTATGCTGGGCAAGGAAATTGAAAAGATCAATGCTCAGGGTTTTGCGGGTCATAAGGATTGGCGAATGCCTACCCTGGCTGAGGCCATGTCCCTTGTGGAGCAGGAGTTGAGCAGAAAGAATCAGTTCCTCCATCCTGCTTTCTCAGCTGATCAGCCTTTTATCATGGTGGATACCACCCGCAGGCCCGGCGGCCAGTGGTTTGTTGATTATAAACAAGGCAGTGCTTATTGGGCTTCTGGAACCATCCCTGGCGGATTTGGTCGTCTTTGTCGTAAAGTTTGAGAAGAATGAGTATGTTCTGAATGTACGCACAGTTGCCCCTTTCAGGATTTCAGGGAGATACACAGGTCGGCCCTGCGCTGTAATTCTCTGTCCCGTAAGAACATTCCATAATAGTCCAGTGAAGCGTCGCTGGGACACCTACACCCCGCTCGCATCAAAAAAGAGATGCGGGCGTTTTTTTTTTGATTATTCAGTATGTTTTATAGTATGATTATAATTCAAGTATAAAGACATACCATTTGAGACTATTTGAAGCAAGGAGGAATGACGATGAAAAACCCCAAAGAACAAAAGCAATCTGCACCTGCGAACCCGATGCGGAGAAAAACCATGAAGACCTTGGCAGTGGGTGTGGGTGCCTTGGCTGGTTCCTCAGTCCTGCCGGATAAATGGGTGAAGCCGGTGATTCAGGGCATTGTGTTGCCAGCGCACGCCCAAACATCGGCAGCTCAGCTGGCCTTTAGTGACGGTCGGGTGGATTTGGAGTTAGTGAGCGGGCACTCCGGGACATCGTCAATGACTGTCAGGGCCACCGGTGCCATTACACCGGCGCAGGGTGGTGTAACGTTTGATTTGACACTGTCCGGCTATGGCGAGCCGGTAGTAACTGATACCGAGCAGAATTCGGAACCCGGCTTTTTTGCTGCGGTATCGGACGCCTTGGTACCTGCGGCGCATGCAGCCCCGGAGCCGAAATGCTCTATTACTCTTTCGGTAACTACGGAGAGTGATGGAAGTTTTTCTGTCGAGTTCACCTTGACGTGCGGGCCGGGTATCGTGCAGGTGGAATTGACTGCCACCGGATCAACCGGAATAACATTCCGTTGCGGTTGGCTCGACATCCATGCGTGTAATCCTTGTGAGCAAGATGAACCAGATGATGAACCAGATGAGATAACGTGTGAGGATGTCATTATCTTAGAGAGCAACGTACAGGGAGTTGTATGGTTGGTGGGCGGTACAACTGTAACGAAGGTTACGGCCTCAGACATAGGTTCGCCTCAAGTGGTTAAGAATACAACCGAAGATCCAGTTAGTGTCGAAGTGGTGGATATACATTGTGATGGATCACAGTACAATTTTGGTGCGGGAGTAATACAGCCAAATGAATCCTTTACTTTGTTCAGTCCAATATATGAATCGGAGGTTATGGACGCAAAGAGTCACACCATAGAGCCGTCTGACACAACAGATGCGTTCAAAGTGCAATCATTAGGCCATAGTTAATTCGCCGCATTAGGTTCAGTCGTGATAAGTCTAGTACAGCTATGCGTAAATTACCCTGTTCTTTCTGGACCACTTTCCTATTCTTCACAAGGTATTTGTCACAACGTATTGCTCAATGTCGGTTATCCCGCACCCTGCTCATAAAGCCGGGCGATACGTTGTTTACAGCACTTAAGAGCTGCGGGCATTTTTTTTGATTATTCAGTATGTTTTATAGTATGATTATAATTCAAGTATAAAGACATACCATTTGAGACTATTTGAAGCAAGGAGGAATGACGATGAAAAACCCCAAAGAACGTAACCGTTCACCCCCCCCCACAGTTCACACAAAA